>NZ_JBEXIM010000011.1:0-177555 GCF_040608575.1 Micromonospora sp. NPDC005171
CCGCCGGCCTGCTCCGCGCCGCCATCGACCCACTGACCACCCCGTCCGGGCCGGACGACTCCCGATCCCCCGGTCAACGCCGGCACGACGCCCTCGCCGACGTCTGCCGACTCGCTCTCCGGACCAGCGAGCTGCCCGACAGTGGCGGCGACGCCGCCCAGATCGTCGTCACCACCAGCTACGACGGGTTGACCCGACAACTGGGCAGCGGTGCCCTCGACACTGGCCTGCACCTCACCTCCGAGGCCGTGCGCCGCCTCGCCTGCGACGCCACCGTCCTCCCCGCCGTCCTCAGCGGCGCCGGCCAACCACTTGACCTCGGCCGACAACGCCGCCTCATCACCGGCCCCCTCCGGCGAGCTCTAATGCTGCGTGACCGGGGCTGCGCCTTCCCGGGCTGCGACCGACCGCCGCGCTGGTGCGACGCCCACCACATCCGCCACTGGGCCGACGGCGGCGACACCAGCCTCACCAATGCCGTCCTGCTCTGCGGGCACCACCACCGGCACCTGCACCGCAGCGACTGGGCCGTGCGATTGGCCAGCGATGGCCACCCCGAATTCGTGCCACCGGCCTGGCTCGATCCCGACCAGGTCTCCCGCCGCAACCACTACCACCGACGAACGTAAGCACCACCAGCGCAACAATCACCCCGGTCAGCAGGCCGACCGAGTGGCCAGCCAGCACGCCCCAAATTCACGCGGCTACCGAAGCGGTGCGGGGCGCGCGGCCAGGTCCGGTGCCCCGCGCTTCGGTGTGCCCGGCTTCGGTGCGCCGCGCTTCGGTGCGCCGGGCTCCGGTTCGGCTACCGAGGCGGTGCGAGGTGTGCGACCAGGGCCCGGCACGCCCAGCCACCGGGGGCGGAATGAGGGCCTGCCGCACAGGGTCGGGAGTGGCTTACGGGCGGACTTCCCGCTCGGCCGCGGTCGGCGGACCGGTGAGCTTCAGGGCACCGCACTCGCATCCTCGACGAACCCGCCGGCCCGGCCCGTCGTGGGGCGGGGGCGCGAGGCGGACCGCGATCGCCGCGCCCCGTTCCCGGGGGTACGGACGCCGCCGGAAGCCGTGGAGGACGGTCGCGACGAAGCCGGGGCAGGCCGCGATGATCAGGCTGTTCTGTCGCGCTGCTGGCTGACCGACACCCCGACGAGCGGCTGTAAAAGGACGGCCGTTCGGGTACGTGGCCGGCCGGTCACGAAATCCGGCGGCGAATCGTCACAACTGGCGGTTAGTCTGCCTCCGCGCGTCGCTGCCTCGGCACGTCGCGCCCCGCGCCCGGTAGGCGCGGCATCGCCGCCACCGCCCACTATCGGCCGGCTCAATCGACTTCAGGAGAGTTAGTGACACAGCAATCCGTCGCGACATCGGACAAA
This sequence comes from Micromonospora sp. NPDC005171, assembly GCF_040608575.1. Lineage (NCBI taxonomy): Bacteria > Bacillati > Actinomycetota > Actinomycetes > Micromonosporales > Micromonosporaceae > Micromonospora > Micromonospora sp. NPDC005171. The sequence continues at coordinate 1,374 of NZ_JBEXIM010000011.1, forward strand.
CTCGACGCCGCGGTGCTCAAGGTGGCGGGCGTCGTCGTCCTTGGCGCGATCATGTCGATCCTCGACGTCACGGTGGTCAGCGTGGCGCTGCCCAAATTCCAGAGCGAGTTCGACGCGTCCTACGCCCGCGTCGCCTGGACCATGACCGCCTACACCCTCGCCCTCGCCACCGTGATCCCGCTCAGCGGGTGGGCGGCGGACCGGTTCGGCACCAAACGGCTCTACATGGTGGCGTTGGCCCTGTTCACCATCGGCTCAGGGCTCTGCGCCATGGCCGACACGATCGGTGAGCTGATCGGCTACCGGGTCCTGCAGGGCCTCGGTGGCGGCATGCTCATGCCGCTGGGCATGACCATCATGACCCGGGCGGCCGGCCCGCACCGGATCGGCCGGTTGATGGCGGTGCTCGGCATCCCGATGCTGCTCGGGCCGATCGGCGGCCCGATCCTCGGTGGCTGGCTGATCGACACCGCGAGCTGGCACTGGATCTTCCTGATCAACCTGCCGATCGGCGTGATCGCCCTGATCTACGCGCAGTTCGCGCTGCCGAAGGACGCGCCCGAGCCGTCAGAGTCGTTCGACTTCGTCGGCATGCTCATGCTCTCGCCGGGCCTCGCCCTCTTCCTCTACGGCGTCTCGTCCCTGCCGGAGGTGGGCACCTTCGCCGAGGCCAAGGTCTGGGCTCCGATGCTTGTCGGTGGCGCGCTGGTCGTGGCGTTCGTGCTCTACTCGTTCAAGCCCCGGCACCCGCTGCTCGACCTGCGGCTGTTCCGCAACCGCAGCCTGACCATCGCGTCGGTGACGATGTTCGTGTTCATCATCGCGTTCATGGGCGCCGGCCTGCTGTTCCCGAGCTACTTCCTGCAGGTGCGCGGTGAGTCGACGCTGGCCGCCGGTCTGCTGATGGCCCCGCAGGGCATCGGCGCGATGATCACCATGCCGATCGCCGGCACGCTTGCCGACCGGGTGCCGATCGGGCGTACCGTCCCGTTCGCGCTGGGTCTCATCGTCGTCGGGTTCTTCGGCTTCACCCAGGTCGACCCGCAGACCTCGTACTGGCTGCTCGGCGGGTCGCTGTTCGTGATGGGTCTGGGCATGGGCGGCACGATGATGCCGATCATGACGTCGGCGCTGCGGACGTTGCAGGCGCAGGAGGTGGCGCGCGGCTCGACGCTTGTCAACATCCTGCAGCAGATCGGCGGATCGGTCGGCGCCGCCGTGATGTCGGTGATCCTCACCAACGAGCTGAACGGCTCCCGGCCGATCCCCGGCCTGGTGGACGAGAGCGGCAAGCCGGTCACCGAGGCCGGGCTGGCCATCGCCTCCCAGCAGCGGCCGGAGTTGCTTCAGCAGATGCCGGTGGACCCGTCGCTCATCGAGCGCGGGCTCGACTTCGCTGCCAAGTCGTTCGCCAGCACGTTCTGGGTCGCGTTCGCGCTGGTCGTGCTCACGTTCATCCCGGCCGCACTGCTGCCGCGCCGACGTCAGCCGGCGCAGCTGGACGACCCGCAGGGCGAGCAGGTCAAGACGCCCGTCGTCATCCACTGACCGACCCCGCCGCGCTCAGCACCGGGTGAGGTGCTGGGCGCGGCGGGTACGGCGTCAGCGCAACGGACCGTCGCCGGGCCCGTCCGGGTCCTCGACCAGGTGGATCGCCGCCTCCTCGGCGCTGGCGGCACCAGCGTCGATGCCGGCGTCCCACGCCACCGACTCGGCCTCGTCGTCCTCGCGGACGCCCTCGTCGTAGGCGACGAGCCGGCCGGCGCGCGCCTCCGCCTCGTACCCCCGGCGGGTCAGCTCGTCCTCGTCGTCGCCACCCTCGGCGTACGGGTCGACATCCGGCACCTCCTGGGCGAGGTGTTGCTCCAGGGACTCGCCCGCCCGCTCCTCGGCCGGCGTGGTGCCGAACCGGTTTGCCGCCGTCCAGTGGTCCTCGGCGATGATGCCGGTGTCGAGGGGGTCGCCGACCCGGTCGTCGTCGAGGGTGTCGGAGGCGTCCAGGACGCCGTCGTCCTCGGCCACGTTCCACTCGTCGACGGAATCCATCCGTTCGGTCTGGCTCACGGCGGTCTCCTCTTCGTCACGGTGCAGCAAAGTGCTCAGCCTATGACCGTGCAACGCGCCCGCACCCCGAGGCCTGCCCGCTGTGACGTACGGACCTCGGGGCGCGCTGTGCCTCGGTGGAGTTCACCGCTTCAGCAGCTCCGCCACGGCGTCGGTGAACTCCACCGGCTGCTCGATGTGCGCGAAGTGTCCGCTTCGCTCCAGCGTCACCAGCCGTGAGTCCGGAAGCCCCGCGTGCAACTGCGCCGCCCAGCGGGGCCCGCAGATGAAGTCGTACGCCCCGACGACCACCACGACGGGCACGGTGATCTCACCGAGGTTCGCCCGTACGTCGAAGGGCGTGGGGTCCTGTGCGCCGGCCGGCGTCGCCCAGATCCGGACGGCCGCCTGGAACGGGGCGAACTCGTCCTGTCGGCCCCAGAAGTCCGCGAAGTACGCCGGCAGGGCGGCGCGTAGGGCGGCCCCCAGCGACTCGTCGTCCGTCGCGCCGCCGATCTGTGCGAAGGCGGCCGGGACCGCCGCCGCCTCCGGCCGGTCCGGGTGCCGTTGCGGGTAGGCGGCGAGGCCGGTCATGGCCTCGGCCCAGAACTCGGCGCCGGTGACGGGGGAGGTGTCGTACAGGGCGAGGCCGGCGATCCGGTCCGGGTGGGCGAGCGCGTACCGCTGGACGACGAAACCGCCGTGCGAGTGCCCGAGCAGGTACACCCGGGGTTCGCCGAGGTGTTCGACGACGGCGTGCAGGAACCGGACATACGTGTCGAGACGGTAATCGCCGGGGTTGTCGAGCTGTCCGGACGCGCCGGTGCCCACCGGCTCCACGTAGACCATGGTGAAGTGCGCCTCAAGGCTGGGCGTCCGCAGGTACGCCCACTCGATGCCCGGGCCGCCGGAGTGCGCCACGCAGACCGGGCCGGTGCCGGCGACGTGGTAGACCTGCCGAACGCCGTCCACTGTGAACGTGTGGGCGCCGGGTGCGAGGGCGCTGACGTCGTGGCTGGTGGAACCCATGAACTATCTCCCGATCCGAGATCCGCGCGGCGTCCGCCGACACGGCAACTGGTGCATGACGCGGACCAGATGCACGGGTCGAGGGAAAAGTTCGCTCGGTCGGGGATGTTTTTTTCAGACCAGCGCCGGGACGGGGTGGAAGAGGGTGAGTTGGCGTACCCGGCCCTCGCGCAGCACCTGCAACCACAGCGCCGCGGGCGGGCAGTGCTCCGGGTCGTCGGGTGGGCTGAGCAGGTCGGTCTCCCAGATCAGCACGTCACCGCTGGCCACCACGTTGCGCAGCCGCTGACGTACCCCGGCGGCCAGGTCGCGGTTCATGCCACTGATCGCCAGGTCACGGCCGCCGCGCGGGCCGCCCGGCACGATCATCTCGGCGTCCGGCCACCAGCTCTCGCTGACCACCCGCTCGAAGTCGCCGCCCATCGCCGTGGCGATCATGTCGTGGCCCTCCCGCCACCGCGAGTCGTTCGACGCGGCGACGTCGGTGTGCGCCGCCTCCGCCGCCGTCCGGAGGCCGCCGGCGAGCGCACGGCGGGCGTGGCTGAGGCGGCTGCGGACGGTGCCGACCGGCACGCCGCACACGGCCGCGATCTGCTCGTACGAGGACGCGTCGCTGAAGTACCGCAGCAGTGTGACGAGCCGGTCAGGTTCGGACAGTTGCCCGATCGAGTGCCACACCCAGTCGCGCGTCGCGGCGCGGTCCAGCGCCTCCTCCGGGGTGGGCGTGTCGGCGGGGCGGGTGAACCACTCGGGTTCGGCGACCGGGACCGCTTTCGGGCCCCGCAGCGCCATCCGGCTGTTGTTGCGGACGATGGCCCGCAACCAGGGGCCGACGGCGCTCGGGTCGCGCACCTCGCCGATGCGACGCAGGGCGACGAGCATGGTGTCCTGCACCGCGTCCTCGGCGTCCGGCCCGTAACCGAGGACGCTCAGCGCGACGGCCCGCATCCCGGCCTCGTGTCGGGCCAGCAGCGCACCCAGCGCGGCTGCGTCTCCCGCCTGCGCGAGCACGACCAGCTCCATGTCGCTCTGCGTCACGCCCAGTTCCTCCCCGAAAGCACATTTCGACCGCTTGTGCTTCATCAAGCGTACGGCGGGCCGGCGCGTCGATGCCCCGAGCGGCTGGCCGTCCTACGCTGCGGAAGGGCTGGCGGCGCGGGTGGCACGAAGGCCGATCTGCCGCAGGTGCGCGATCAACTCCGGCGGCTCGTGCACCTCCAGTTCGCAACCGAGGGTCAGCAGGCGCCACGCCAGCCACTCCAGTGTGTCGGCGTTGCTGCGCAGCCGGCACGAGGTCGCGTCGATCGGCTCCAGATCGACGCCGGCGCCACTGAGCGGGCCCGCCATCCGCTCGACCGGGGCGTGCAGGGTCACCACCGCCCGGTAGACGGGTGTCAGCTCCAGCAGCTTCTCCGTCATGAACGAAGCCGCGTCGGACGCCGGCAGTTGCCGGGCGGCGACCCGGGTCCGGGTGGGCCGCAGGTCGGTGATCCGGTCGACCCGGAAGATCCGCCAGTCGTCGCGGTCGTTGTCGTAGCCCACCAGATACCAGCGCCGGCCCGCCGACACCAGCTTGTACGGCTCGACGAGCCGTTCGGTGTCCACGCCGTCGCGACGGCGGTAGGTGAACCGCAGTCCCTCCTGGTTGTTGACGGCGGCGGCCAGCGCGCTCAGGTGCTCCGGGTCGACCGTCGGTTGGTCCCAGGTGAGCATCGGTTCGGTGGCCGCCCCCAGCGCGCTGACCCGGTGCCGCAGCCGGGACGGCAGCACCTGTTCGAGCTTCGCCAGCGCCCGCACCGAGGCCTCCTCGATGCCGGCCACCGCGTGACCGGCGGCGGTGCGCAGACCGACCGCTATCGCCACCGCCTCGTCGTCGTCGAGCAGCAGCGGGGGCATCGCCTTGCCGGCGACCAGGCGGTATCCGCCGATCGCGCCCATCGTCGCCTGCACCGGGTAGCCGAGGTCACGCAGCCGCTCCACGTCGCGGCGGATGGTGCGCAGGCTGACCCCGAGTCGGGTGGCCAGTTCGCTGCCGGGCCACTCGCGCGGCGTCTGCAACAGCGACAGCAGGCCCAGCAGTCGGGCGGGGGTGTCGGACATGGCTCCCAGAATGCCAGTGATGTGTGCCAGAACCTGTCCTATTTGAGTCGTAGCGTTCTCGGCATGACGCCCTTTCGCATCGACATCCCCCAGTCCGACCTCGACGACCTGCGTGACCGGCTCTCCCGAACCCGGTGGCCCCGCTCGTTGCCCGGCACCGGCTGGAGCCGCGGGGTGCCGGTGGACTACCTCCGTGAGCTGACCGAGTACTGGGCGAGTGGCTACGACTGGCGGGCGCACGAGGCGCGTCTCAACGACTTTCCCCAACTCGTCACCGAGATCGACGGCCTGGACGTGCACCTGCTGCACGTCCGCTCGCCGGAACTAGACGCGCTGCCGTTGCTGCTGACGCACGGCTGGCCGAACTCCGTTGTCGAGTTCACCGAGCTGATCGGCCCACTGTCCGACCCGCGCGCCCATGGCGGCGATCCCACGCAGGCGTTCCACGTGGTGGTCCCGTCGGTGCCCGGCTACGGTTTCTCGCAGGCGCCGCCGGCCGGGTTCACGATCGACCGGCTCGCCCGGATGTGGGCCGAGCTGATGGACCGGCTCGGCTACCACCGCTACGGCACCCAGGGCGGCGACCTCGGCGCGTACGTCGCGCCGCGGGTGGCGGCGGTGGCGCCGGAGAAGGTGGTCGGCGCGTGCACATCGACGGTGGGTTCGGCTTCCCGACCGCCGCCGACGTGCCGGACATGAGCGTGGCGGAACGCGCCGAGTGGGAGCAGATGCAGCGGTGGATGAGCGGTGGCGTGGACCATCACGCCCTGCTGCGGGCGGCGCCGCAGACCTTCTCGTACGCCTGGAACGACTCGCCGGGCGGGCTGCTGGCGTGGATGATGCAGAAGTTCAAGGAGTTCACCATGACGGTGCCGACGCCGGAGCAGGCCATCGACCGGGACCACCTGCTCACCAATGTCAGCCTCTACTGGTTCACCGGCACGTCCGGAACGTCCTCGTGGCCGATGTACGAGCGGCTGACCGTTGCCGATGATGGCGGCTTCGCCTGGCCGACGGGCCAGCGACGGGTGCCGTCCGGTGTGTACGGCGGTGGGTCCGCGTTGATGCGCCGCCTCGCCGAGCGAGACAACACCATCGTGCACTGGCCGCAGGGCAACCCGGGCAGCCACTTCGTGGCCATGGACGAGCCGCTGGCGCACGCTGCGGACATCCGCGCGTTCTTCAAGGGTCTGCGATGACCGAGCTGAGCTGGGCTCAGGTCTCGGCTCGACGTCTCCGGCGGCACCAGCTCCGCCCGTCGTCGTCGGCGGCGGCACCGGGCGCCGGACGCGTCGCGGACGCGGTGTCGGCGATCTGCGGCGCGCACGCCCAGATCGCCTCGGCCGCCGAGCTGTCCATCGGGCTGCGGGTGCCGGGCGCGACCCGCGCCCTGGTACGCCGGTCACTGTGGACGGATCGCACCCTGGTCAAGACCCGGGGGCCGCGCGGGACCGTGCACCTGCTCGCCGCGGCGGACCTGCCGATGTGGGTCGGCGCGCTGTCCGCGTTGCCGGCCCCGTCGTGGGAGCGCACCGTGGTCCTGCTGACGCCCCGGCAGACCGAGCAGGTTCTCGCGGCCATCGCCGACGCGGTTTCCGAGGCGGACCTGACCACCGCCGAGCTGACCGAGGAGATCGTCGCCCGCACCGGCCCGTGGGCGGGCGACCTGGTCATGGAGGCGTTCCAGGACACCCTGCCCCGGTGGCTCGCCGCGATGCCCGCCGCCACCCGGGCCGGGGTGGTCTGTTTCGGCGCGAATCGCGGTCGGGCCACCACGTACACCAGCCCGACCCGGTGGCTGCCCGACTTCACGCCGATGGCCGGTCGGGCCGCAATGGCCGCACTCGTCCGTGGTTACCTGCACGCGTACGGGCCGGCCACCCCGGCGCAGTTCGCCAGGTGGTTGGGGGTGCCGCCGGGGTGGGCGACGTGGCTGTTCGACTCGGCCGAGCTGACCGAGGTGACTGTGGAGGGCAGCCGGGCCTGGGTGGCCGCCGACGACACCGAGTTCCCCGACGACCGGCCGTCCGGGTTGCGGCTGCTGCCCTACTTCGACGCGTACGCGGTGGGCTGTCACCCCCGCGAGCGGCTCTTCCCCGGCGCCGCCGCCGAGCGGGCGCTCGCCGGCGGTCAGGCCGGCAACTATCCGGTGCTTCTGGTGGACGGGGTGGTCGCCGGCGTGTGGCACCAACGCCGGTCCGGCCGCTCGATCCGCGTGACCGTCGAGCCGTTGCGAACGCTCGATGCCGCGGGGCAACGGGCGCTGGGGGAGGAGGTCGAACGGGTCGGCGAGATCCTGGAGGGTAAGGCATCGCTGACCATCGGCACCGTCAGTGTCGGCCCGCACGCCTGAGACCACGCCGGCCACCGCTTGGGCGAGGATGAGAGCGTGCACCCCGAACCGGTTGACCACTCGCCCCGGCAGTCGTTCCCCTGGGCGGTCCTGCGCCAGCGCTGGGAGGACCTCACCTTCCTGCACTGGGCCGTCGACCCGGAGCTCGTCGCACCGCTGCTGCCCGCCGGCACCCGTCCGGACGCGCTGGACGGGGTCAGCTACGTCGGCCTGATCGGCTTCCGGATGGTGGGGCTGGGCTTCGGCCGGGGGCCGGGGGTGCCCTACTTCGGCACCTTCTGGGAGACCAACGTCCGGCTCTACTCGGTCGACGATGCCGGCCGACGCGCCGTGGTGTTCCGGTCGCTCGACGCGTCCCGCCTGGTGCCGGTGCTGGTGGCGCGGGCGACGCTGCGTCTGCCGTACCTCTGGTCCTCGATGCGCGTGGATCGCGACGGCGACCGTCGCACCTACCGGTGCCGGCGGCGCTGGCCCGGGCCGGCGGGCGCGACGAGCCGGATGGTGGTGCGGGTGGGCGAGCGGATCGTCGACCCGACTCCGCTCGAACACTTCGTCACCGCCCGCTGGGGGCTGCACACCCGGGCGTACGGGCGCACGCTGCACCTGCCGAACTGGCATCCGCGCTGGCCGCTGCACCGGGCCGAGGTGCTGCACCTGGACGACGAGTTGGTTGCCGCCGCCGGGCTGCCGGCCCGGCTCGGGCCGCCGGTCAGCGTGCTCTACTCGCCCGGTGTCGGGGTCCGGTTCGGTCCGCCGGTGGCGGCCCGGCCGCGTGCTGCCGGGCCGCCGGAGGCTCAGTAGCGGCCACCCTCGGGTGCGGGCAGCGCGTCCAGGTCGGCCAGGTCCTCGGCGCTGAGCCGCACGTCGGCGGCCGCGCAGTTGTCCACCAGGTACTTCGGGGTCTTGGTGCCAGGGATCGGAATGACCTGGTCGCCCTGGGCGACCACCCAGGCGAGGGCGACCTGCGCGGGGCTGACGCCCGCCCGGTCGGCGATCTCTCGGACCCGGGCGACGATGGCGAGGTTGGCGCGCAGCGCGTCCTGCTGGAAGCGCGGCAGGCCGCGCCGGAAGTCGTCGGCGGGCAGGTCGTCGAACGAGGTGAACCGGCCGGTGAGGAAACCGCGACCGAGCGGGGAGAACGGCAGGAAGGCGATGCCCTGCTCGGCGCAGTACGGCAACACCTCGGTCAACGGGTCGCGCGTCCACAGTGACAGCTCGGACTGCACCGACGCCACCGGGTGCACCGCCTGGGCCCGCGCGATCTGGGCGACGGTCACCTCGGAGAGCCCGATCTGGCGGGCCTTGCCCGCCGCCACGACCTCGGCCATCGCACCCCAGGACTCCTCGATGGGCACCTCCGGGTCGACCCGGTGCAACTGGTAGAGGTCGACGTGGTCGGTGCCGAGCCGGCGCAGGCTCTCGTCGATCGCCGCGCGGATGTGCTCCGGGCGGCCGTTGTTGCCCATCTTCGGCAACTTGTCGGGGCCGCCGGTGGGGGAGGTGGCCACCAGGCCGACCTTCGTGGCCAGCACGGCCCGCTCCCGGTGGCCGCCGGCCAGTGCTCGTCCGACCAGTTCCTCGTTGGTGTACGGCCCGTACACGTCCGACGTGTCGATGAGCGTCGCGCCCAGGTCCAGTGCCTGTCGGATGACGGAGATGGACGTGTCGTCGTCGCGCGGGCCGGTGACGTCGTAGCCGTGGCTCATGCCCATGCAGCCGAGGCCGATGACGCCGACCTCGGGCCCGGTGCTGCCCAGCGTGGTGGTTCGCATGTGCCCCACGCTACGACCGCAGCGGCGGACCCGCATCGCCGAGGTCGGCACGGCTGCTCCTCGGGTGCGTGACGACTCTCACCGGAAGCGGACTCGGGAGTCCGGTACGGTGGACGCTAAGCGGACCCCTGAGTCCGGATATGCCTGGCAGTGACCCACGAGGAGCCCCATGACCCCGGTACGGATCAGTGACGCCCTGCGCGCGGTGGTCTTCGAGCCCACCCGCGACCTGACCGAGGCGCTCGACGAGTTCTACGCCCCCGACTACACCCACCGCCGCGACGGCGAGACCCTCGACCGAGCCGCATTCGTCGAGATGGTGACCGGGGTGCGCGGGCAGATCGTCAGCGGCACCGTGCGGGTCCTCGACGAGCTGCGCGACGGTCTCCGCTACGCCGAACGACACGTCTACGAGATCACCATGGTCGACGGGTCGACCGCCAGGCGGGAGATCGCGATCTTCGGGACGTACGCCGAGGACGGCCGCTTCCGTCACCTCAGCGAAACCGGCTTCGACCTGCCCGCCTGACCCAGCTCGACGACCAGAACCGGAGTGAGCCATGCCCCGCCTCACTGACCCCGACCCGAACGCGATCCCGGCCGACGTGCGCGACGTCCTGTCCGCCCTGCCGCCCGACCCGATGGTCAAGATGCTGACCCACTCGGTCGGCACTGTGGCCCTCTTCATCCAACTCGCGAGGGCGCAGTTCACAGCGCTGGAACTGCCCGCCCGCTCGCGGGAACTGGTCATCCTGACCGTGGCCGAGTACACCGAGTGCGAGTTCGAGGCGGCCCAGCACGGCCCGATGTCCGCGGCGGCCGGCGTCGACAAACGCACCCGCGAGATCATCAGCAGCCGGGACATCGACAGCCCGCACCTCTCCGCGTACGACCGGACGCTCATTCGGTTCGCCGCCGAGGTGGTGCGGTCACCGCGCGTTCCCGACGACCTCTTCGACCAGGTGCGGCAGATCCTCAGCGAGCGCGAGATCGTCGAGGTGCTCCAGGTCATCGGCTACTACTGGTCGTTCGGGCGGGTGGCCACGGTGCTCAACGTCGAACTCACCACCGTGTACGGCGACGAGCCGCTGCTGACCGACCAGACCGAACGGGCAGACTGAAGCCATGACCCCGCGGACGCCCAGCGAACCGGATGCTCCCCATCGGCGTCTGGACGCCCGTCGCAACCAGGAGCGGGTCATCGCCGCCGCCCGGGAGCTCTTCAGCGAGCAGGGTCTGCAGGTGACGGTGCCGCAGGTGGCAGAGCGGGCCGGGGTGGGCCGCGCGACGGTCTACCGCAGCTACCCCAGCAAGGAGGACCTGATCGTCGCGGTCGTCCAGCGGCAGTTTCAGGAGCTGGAGCAGCGCCTCCGCGCGGCGCTCGACGGCGCCGACGCGTACCGGGAGTGGTGTTCCTTCGTGCCCGACCTGTTCGGACGCCTCGCCCGCGACCGGGTCCTCGCCGACGCGTTCTTCGAGGGCAGATTGGTGCCCGCCGCGCGCATCCTGGGCCTGATCGGGCAGTTGGTGGCGGCGGCCCGGCCGTCCGGCAAGATCCGTCCGGACGCCGGGGAGCTGGACATCCGGGTGCTCCTCTGCGGGGCGGTCCGGCAGCTCATCGTGCTCGACGAGCGCGACCCGGCGGTGTGGCGCCGGTACGCCGACCTGGTGCTCAACGCGCTGCGTCCCTGACCACCGGGCAAACGCTCAGGGTTTTACCCAGGTGTTCGCCAGGAGGCCTCGCCCGGACCCGCTGAGCACACGCGACACGTCCGCCAGGCGGTGCTGCTCGATCGGGGCGGAGCGTCCAGCGCCGTCCGAAAAGATTAGTGGACGTGTCGAGGCCGGTCGGGCCGGCTTCGACCATGGGTGAGGGCCGGGGACACCCGGTCTCGCCGACGAGCCGACACGGCACGGAACAAGGAGTGGATCGATGACGAAGGTGACGACCGGGGCGACGATGTCGTTGGACGGCTACATCGCGGACGCGTCCCACGGTGGCTTCGAGTACCTCTTCCAGTGGTACGCCAACGGCGACGTCGAGACGCCGACGGCCCACCCCGAGATGACGTTCCGGACGTCCGCCGCGAGCGCCCGGCATCTGCGGGCTCTCACCGAGCGGACCGGCGCGCTCGTCGTCGGCCGGCGGCTCTTCGACATCACCAGCGGGTGGGGTGGTCGGCATCCGATGGATGTACCCGTCGTGGTGGTCACGCACAGCGTGCCGGAGGGCTGGGAGCCGGAGAGCGAATCCTTCGTCTTCGTCACCGACGGCATCGAGAGCGCCGTCGCCCGGGCGAAGGCGCTCGCCGGTGACAAGGAGGTCGGTGTCAACGGTGGCACCATCGCGGCCCAGGTCGTCGAGGCCGGCCTGCTCGACGAGGTGCACGTCGACCTCGTCCCGGTCCTGCTCGGCGCCGGCATCCCGCTCTTCGCCGACCTGAAGATCGCGCCACTTCAGCTGGACGGCCCGTTCAGCGTCGTCGAGGGCGAGGGCGTCACCCACCTGGGCTACCGGGTACGACCAGCCGCCTGAACGCCGCGGGGGACCGGCCCGGCCGGGGTCGGTCCCCGCTGCGCCCACCTTGCCTGCATCGGCATCGATCGATATTGTGCGCGAAGGCGCCGCCCCGCCTCAGACCACCACCGTCGATCCGAAGCGGGTTCCGCATGCGCACACTGAGACTTGTCACGACCCTGGCCGTCGCCGGCCTGCTCGCCGGTGGGGTGGCCCTGGTCGCCGCCTCACCGGCCAGCGCGGCGACCGCCGTGTTCTCGGTGACGAACAACTGGGGCAACGGCTACCAGGGGCAGGTCACCGTCACCAACGACACCTCCGCACCGATCACCAGCTGGCGGGTCGAGTTCGACCTGCCGTCCTCCTCGACCATCACCCAGTCGTGGAACGCGCAGCAGACCACCTCGGGCAGCCGCTACACCTTCGCCAACGTGTCCTGGAACGGCAGCCTCGGCGCCGGCGCCTCGACCTCGTTCGGCTTCCTCGTCAACGGCTCGGGCACCCCGGTCAACTGCACTGTGAACGGCGCGGCCTGCGCCGGCGGCCCACCACCGACCACCCCGCCGCCGACGACCCCGCCCCCGACCACGCCGCCCCCGACCACCGGCACGCCGGTTGAGCGACACGGGCAGCTGCGGGTCTGCGGCACGACGATGTGCGACAAGTCCGGCGCCCGGGTGCAGCTGCGCGGCATCAGCAGCATGTGGCTCAACTGGGAGACCGCCCCGTACGCCGAGAACCTCTCGGCGTTGACCTGGATGCGCGACAACTGGAACCTCCAGGTGATCCGCGCGGCAATGGGCGTGGAGCCGGCGGGGGCGTACCTCAGCGACCCGGCCAAGGCGCGCGCGCAGGTGGAGACCATCATCAACAACGCGGTCACGGCCGGGGTGTACGTGATCGTCGACTGGCACGCGCACGAGGCGCAGAACAACCAGTCCCAGGCGGTGGCGTTCTTCGGTGACCTGGCCCGCCGCTACGGCAACCTGCCCAACGTCATCTGGGAGCCCTACAACGAGCCGCTCCAGGTCAGCTGGACCAACGTGATCAAGCCGTACCACCAGGCGGTGGTGTCCGCGATCCGCGCCGCCGACCCGGACAACATCATCGTGCTCGGCACCCCGACCTGGTCACAGGACGTGGACGTCGCGGCGGCCAGCCCGGTCGCCGGCACCAACCTGATGTACACGCTGCACTTCTACTCCTGCACGCACGGGGCGTCGCTGCGCGCCAAGGGTGACGCGGCGATCCGCGCGGGTCTGGCGCTGTTCGTCACGGAGTGGGGTGCCAGTAACGCCGATGGCGGCCTCGACGGCCGGGCCTGCCTGCCGGAGGCGCAGTCCTGGATCGACTGGATGAAGGCGAACGGCATCTCCTGGACGGCCTGGAAGCTCGACGTCGGCACCGACACCACCAACCTGCTCAGCCCGGGCGCGCCGGTGACCGGCGGGTGGACCAACTACCTGCACGGCCACGCGGCGTTCGTGGTGGCGAACATGAGGTGACCCCGGCCGGTCCTCGACCGTGACCGATCGATTCGAGACTGCTGATGTCGGGGTGTCCAGGCCAGCGGGATGCCCCGACACCACCAACCCGTGTCGACCAATCCCGCCGTCGACAGCTCCCGGGGCCGCTTTCTGAAAGCCACGGTGCAGCGGTGGTCGACGACGGTGACCGGGTCACCGCCGGCGCGCTCTCGGCCGGCCCGCGACCCCACCCACTGGCTGATCACCCGCCCCTGAGCAGCCCGGACAGAACGGGCGCGTCACCTTAACGCACCGGAAACACCCCCGGTACCAACCCTGGGAACGCTCGTCGGACAGTCCACCACCGACACGCGAACCGGGGTGACCATGGCCGACAACACCACGAACGCGCCGACGTACGACGGGCCGGTGGGCCGGTCCGGCAACGGCCGGACGCTGCCCACGCCCCGCGCCAACCCGGCCCTGTCGCTGGACGACGGTGACCCGGCTGACCTGGCCACGATCGGTGTGGAGGAGGAGTTTCACGTCGTCGACCTGCACACCCGGGAGTTGGTGCCCCGCGCCGGGGAACTGCTCGACCGGTTGCCGGCGGCCTCGTTCACCGCCGAGCTGCACCGCAGCGTGGTGGAGACCAACACCGCGGTCTGCCGCACCCTGGACGAGATCCGCGCCGAGCTGACCCGGCTGCGGCAGACTGCCGTCCAGGTCGCCGACCGGGCCGGGCTGGGCATCGTGGCGGCCGGTACGGTGCCGCTGCGCGCCGACGGCGACCCCAGCGTCACACCCACCTCCCGCTACCGGCGGATGCTCGACGAGTACCAGCTGCTCGCCCGGGAGCAGCTGATCTGCGGCGCGCAGGTGCACGTCGGCGTCTCCGACCGGGACCTGGCGGTGGCGGTCACCCGTCGGGTCCAGCCTTGGCTGCCGGTGCTGCTCGCACTCTCCACCAGCTCGCCGTACTGGATGGGCCAGGACAGCGGTTACGCCAGCGTCCGATCCCTGGTCTGGCAGCGCTGGCCCACCGCGGGTGATCCGGGCGAGGTGACCAGCGCCGCGGACCACGAGGCGCTGGTCGCCGAGTTGATCTCCTCCGAGACCATCACCGACCCCGCCATGATCTATTTCGACGTCCGGCCGTCGGCGCACGTGCCCACAGTGGAACTGCGGATCACCGACGCCAACGCCGACGTGGAGACCATCGTCCTGCTCACCGGCCTGTTCCGGGCGATCGTCCGGCGGGAGGTCGCCGCCCTGCGCGCCGGTGTGGAGCGCACCGCCGTACGACCACCGGTGCTGCGCGCCGCCGTGTGGCGGGCGGCCCGCTCCGGGTTGGAAGGTGACCTGCTCGACCTGCCACGGTCGGCCCGCCCGGTGCCGGCCGCCCAGGCGGTCCGCCGCCTGGTGACCGACCTGCGCCCGCAGTTGGAGGCGACCGGAGACTGGGAGCAGGTCAGCGAACTGACCCGCTACGCGCTGGAACGCGGCAGCTCCGCCGCCCGGCAGCGGCGGGCGTACGAACGACGGGGCCGGTTCGCCGACGTGGTCGACCTGCTGCTCGACGAGACCCGCGGCCGGATCCGCGCGCCGCTGCCCGGTGGGCCGACACCGCCAGCGCTGCCCACCTACGCCGACGCCGGCGACGAGGTCTTCGGACCGGCCGGACCGCAGCCGGCGTACGCCCCGATGCTCGCCGCCCTGCGCCGGCTCGGCGCCGGCGCCCTGCGTCAACGCGAGCACGACCGGGACGAGGAGCAGCGGGCCAGGGGGGTGACGTTCAGCGTGGCCGGCGAGGCGAGCACCCGGCTCTTCCCGGTGGACCTGGTGCCCCGGGTGGTGCCCGCCGCCGACTGGCGGACCCTGCGGACCGGCCTGGTGCAGCGCGCCCGCGCCCTCGACGCGTTCCTGCGCGACGTCTACGCCGACCGGGCCGTGGTGGCCGACGGAGTGGTACCGGCGTGGGTGGTGGAGTCCTCACCCGGGCTGCGCCCGACCGGGGCGCTGATGGGCCGCCGGGGCACCCGCGCCCAGGTGTCCGGCACCGACCTCGTCCGGGACCCGGACGGCGGCTGGTACGTGCTGGAGGACAACCTGCGGGTGCCCTCCGGAATCGGCTACGCGGTGCAGAACCGCCGGCTGACCCAGGCGGTGCTGCCGGAGCTGCCGGTGCCGGACGATCTGCTGCCCGCCGACGAGACGCCGGCGATGTTGTACCGGGCGTTGGTCGCCGCCGCGCCCGCCGCGGCCGACGACCCCGCCGTGGTGGTGCTCAGCAGCGGCCCCGGCGACCCGGCGTGGTTCGAGCATCGGCTGCTCGCCGACGAGATGGGGGTTCCGCTGACCGAGACCGGTGACCTGCTGGTGGAGGAGGGCCGGGTCCGGCTGGTCCGCGAGGGCTGCCGTCGCGAGGTCGACGTGATCTACCTGCGGATGGACGAGGAGGCGCTGCTGCACGCGCCGGGCGCGGACGGGCTGCCGTTGGGGTGGCCGTTGCTCGCCGCGGTGCACGCCGGGCGGCTCACGCTGGCCAACGCGCTGGGCAACGGTGTCGGTGACGACAAGGCGCTGTACGCGTACGTGCCCCGGCTGATTGAGTACTACCTGGGCGAGAAGCCGCTGCTGGGGGACGTGCCGACGTACCTGTGTGGGCTGCCCGAGCAGCGGGCCGAGGTGCTGAGCCGGCTCGACGAGCTGGTGCTCAAGCCGGTCGACGGGTACGGCGGTGACCGGGTGGTGATCGGCCCCCGGGCCGAGGCGGAGGAGCTGGACGCGGTCCGGGAGCAGATCCTCGCGGCCCCGCACCGGTGGATCGCCCAGGAGATGATCGCGCTGACCACCCACCCGGTCTTCGACGGCACGGCGCTGGCTCCCCGCCACGTCGACCTGCGGGCCTTCGTGTTCCTCGGTGACACCGCCGAGGTCGCGCCGGTGGCGCTGACCCGGGTGGCGCCGGCCGGCAGCATGATCGTCAACTCGTCGCGGGGCGGCGGGTCGAAGGACACCTGGCTTCTCGGTGGAGCCGACGAACCGTCGGTGTAACCCACGCTTGACCCACACGTCATCGGGACGCAACCCGGTCCGCCAAGCCTGGACCGGTCAGCGGCCCCAGCCGATGAGAGGTGCGTGCCATGTGCGGTATCGGAGGTGAACTCCGCCTCGACGGGGCGCCAGCGGACACAGCCGCCGTCGAGCGGATGCTCCCCGCCCTGGCCTCGCGGGGCCCGGACGGCGAGGGCCGGTGGCAGCAGGGGCCGGTGGCCCTGGTGCACCGCCGGCTACGCATCATCGACCTGTCCGACGCGGGCGCCCAGCCGATGGTCGACACCGAGCTGGGCCTGGCCATGGTCTTCAACGGCTGCATCTACAACTACCGGGAGCTGCGCGACGAGCTGACCGCCGCCGGTTACTCCTTCCGGTCCACCTCGGACACCGAGGTGATCCTCAAGGCGTACCACAGGTGGGGGACGGCCTGCGTCGAGCGGTTCTACGGAATGTTCGCGTTCGCCCTGGTCGAGCTGGCCACGCACACGGTGGTGCTGGCCCGGGACCGGCTCGGCATCAAGCCGCTCTACCTGGCCGAGGGGCCGGGCCGGGTGCGTTTCGCCTCGACAGTGCCGGCGTTGCTCGCCGCCGGTGACGTGAACACCGACCTCGACCCGGTGGCGCTGCACCACTACATGAGCTTCCACTCGGTGGTGCCGGCGCCGCGCACGATCCTCGCCGGGGTCCGCAAGCTGCCGCCGGCCACCGTGCGGGTGATCACCGCGGACGGCCGGAGCACCGACACCACCTACTGGCGGCCGGAGTTCAACCGGGCCGCCGCCCCCGCCATGTCCGCGCACGAGTGGCAGGAACGGCTCATGGAGGCGTTGCGCACCGCCGTACGACGGCGGATGGTCGCCGACGTGCCGGTCGGCGTGCTGCTCTCCGGCGGCCTCGACTCCAGCCTGATCGTCGCGCTGCTGGCCGAGCAGGGCCAGACCGGGCTGGCCACCTTCAGCATCGGCTTCGAGGCCGCGGCGGGGGAGAGCGGCGACGAGTTCCACTACTCCGACCTGATGGCCCGCCACTTCGACACCGACCACCAGCAGATCCGCATCGGCGCGGAGCGGTTCGTCCCGGCCGTGCACCAGGCCATCGCGGCGATGAGCGAGCCGATGGTCAGCCACGACTGCGTCGCGTTCCACCTGCTCTCCGAGGAGGTGTCGCAGCGGATCACAGTGGTGCAGTCCGGGCAGGGCGCCGACGAGATCCTCGCCGGCTACGACTGGTACCCGCCGATGGCGAACGTGGCCCGCGCGGACGCCGTCGAGGCGTACGCGAGGGTGTTCTTCGATCGTCGCCACGACGCGCTCGGCGGGCACCTGGCGCCCGAGTGGATGCTCGACCACGACGCCAGCCTGGAGTTCGTCTCCGCGCACTTCGGCGCGCCCGGCGCGGACACCGCGCTGGACGCGGCGCTGCGCCTGGACAGCCTGGTGATGCTTGTCGACGACCCGGTCAAGCGGGTCGACAACATGACGATGGCCTGGGGGCTGGAGGCCCGGGTGCCGTTCCTCGACCACGAGGTGGTCGAGCTGGCCGCCGCCTGCCCACCCGCGATGAAGCTGGCGCAGGGCGGCAAGGGTGTGCTGAAGGCGGCGAGCCGGGGCATCGTCCCGGACGAGGTGATCGACCGACCGAAGGGTTACTTCCCGGTGCCCGCCATCCGGCACCTCTCCGGCCCGCTGCTCGACGATGTGCGGGACGCGCTGACCGCCCGACCGGCGCGCGAGCGGGGCCTGTTCCGCAAGGACTACCTGGAGGAGTTGCTGGACGCGCCGAACGCCCGGCGGACCACGCTGGGCTCCAACGCGCTCTGGCAGCTCGGGCTGCTGGAGCTCTGGTTGCAGCGGATCGGGGTTTAGATGAGCGTACGGATTGAGCCGCCGCGCACCACCCGGCGGGCCCGACCCGCGAGCCGCCGGCCGGTGTCGCCGCCGCTGCCCACCAGCGAGGACTTCGCCCCGGCGCCGTCCCCGGGCGGCCGCCGGGTGGCGTTCCTCTCCGACCGGGCTGGCACGCCCGGCGTCTGGGTCTGCGACGTCGACGCCGGTGCGCCGGTCGCGCTGCCGGTGGGCGACGAGCCGGTCCTCGCGCTGAGCTGGTCGCCGGACGGGCAGTGGCTGGCCTGTGTCGTCGCCCCCGGGGGCGCGCCCCGCACAGAGCTGTGGGTGCTGCGCCCGGACGGCACGCGACGCCACCAGGTCGCCGGGTTCGGCCGCCGCAGCGCCGGGTTGGCCGGCTGGCTGCCCGGCGGCGCGCTGATGGCGGTCACCGAGACCGACGAGCACGGGCAGGCCCTTCTGGTCGACGCGGCCACCGGGCAGCGGCGGGTGCTCGCCCAGGGCGACCTGCTGACCCTCCTGGACGTCACCCCGGACGCCGCTGTGGCGCTGCTGCGTCGTGGCCCGCGCAACGCCCGCTGGCTGGAGCTGCTGGACGTGGCGACAGGCGTTCGGCGGCGGCTGTTGCCGGAGACTGGCCGGGGCAGCACCGACCAGGGTTGGTTCGGCCCGGACGGCACGAGCGTGCTGGCGCGCACCGACGCGTACTCCGAGCTGGCCGCGCTGGTGCGGGTCGACCTGACCCGACCGGAGCAGCCGCCGACCCGGCTCGCCGGGCGATCGGACGCCGAGCTGGAACACGTCACGCTGAGCGCGGACGGGCAGCGCGGCGCGTTGCTGTGGAACACCTACGGCGGGCGCAGCGAGCTGAGTCTGATCGACTTTGCCAGCGGTGTGCAGCGAGCCGTCACCGCCCCCGGCGAGGTGCTCGGCGACGCGGTCTTCGCCGCCGACGGCGGCCTGCTCTGCCTCACCGCGCAGGGGCCGGTGCAGCCGCGGGAGGTGTGGCTGGTCGACCCGTCGACCGGGGCGCCGCGCCCGCTGCGGCCGGACACCGCCCCGCGCGCCGACGATGCTGGTGTCGCGCCGCAACTTCTCGACCTGCGCGCCCGCGACGGGCTGCCGCTCTCCGGCTGGCTGTACCGCCCGGCCGGGAAGGGCCCCTGGCCGACCGCGATCAGCCTGCACGGTGGCCCGGAGGCGCAGGAGCGTCCCGGCTACAACCCGCTGTTCCAGGCCCTCGTCGCGCAGGGCGTCGCGGTGTTCGCGCCCAACGTGCGCGGGTCGTCCGGGTTCGGCCGGTCGTTCGTCGCCGCCGACAACCTCGCCGGCCGTTACGGTGCGATCGCCGACGTGGCCGCCTGCGCCGACTTCCTGGTCGATGCCGGCGTCGCCCGGCCCGGCCAGCTCGGCTGTCTGGGCCGCTCCTACGGTGGTTACCTGGTCCTCGCGGTGCTGGTGAACTTCCCCGGGCTGTTCGCCGCCGGGGTGGCCGAGTGCGGCATCTCCGACTTCCGGACCTTCTTCGCCGGCACCGAGCCGTGGATCGCCGCCGCCGCCGTCAGCAAGTACGGCGACCCGCAGCGGGACGCCGACCTGCTGCGGGACCTGTCGCCGCTGACCCACATCGACCGGCTGGACGTGCCGGTGCTGCTGATCCACGGCGCCAACGACACAAACGTGCCGGCGGGCGAATCGGCGCAGGTCGCCCAGGCCCTCGCCGCCCGGGGGGTGCCGCACGGGCACCTGGTGCTGGCCGGGGAGGGGCACGACTTCCTGGCCCGGGCGAACGCCGAGGCGGCCCGTACGGCCACCGCCGGCTGGCTGACGCGGCACCTCGCCGCGACCGCGACCGTCGTCGGCTGAGGCGTTATCCTGCGCCGGTGGAGGTCACGGCGCAGGGCGAGCGGTTGGCCGCGGACCTGGGCCGCTGGCTTGCCGAGGTGACCTTCGTCGACCTGGACACCGACGAGGTCACCGCGCGGGTGATCGACGCGGTGGTGCGGTGGGCCGAGGCCCAGGGCTGGCGGGTCTACCGGCGCGCGCCAAGCGTGTTGCCGTTGCCGCCGCCGCTGGAGCAGCGGCACTCGGTGCTCGACGTGGCGTGTGCCCGTCCCGACGGTCCGCCCGTCGTGGTGGAGGTCGACCACACCGACCGGGCGCGTACGGTGCAGAAGCTGCGCGCGGAGGCGGACGCCGGCCGGATCCCGATCTGGGTGCGGTGGGGCGTCGGGCGTTTCACCGCGCCGCCACCGCCGGTGCGGATGGTGACCGTCGAGGTGACCCGGCGGGCCGGTCCGGCCGGGCGCGGGCGGCTGCACAGCCGCGTCGGTGCCCGCCCCGCGCCAGAGCACTCCACCGGCGGCGGCACGGTGGCCACGCAGGCGTTGCCGATTCCGCTGACCGACCCGCTTCCGGAGCCTCGCAAGGGCACCTGAAGCGAATCGTAAGCGGGGCTCGGCAGAGTTCTGGGTGTCACCGGAGCACACGACAGACACCCAGGAGATTCCGATGCGCAAGCTCATCAACTCGACCTACATCACCCTCGACGGCGTCATCGAGAACCCGATGTGGACCGGGCCGTACTTCGACGAGGAGGCGATGAGCCTCGCCGGGGCGCAGACCGACGAGGCGGACGCGATGCTGATGGGCCGGGCCACCTACGACGGCATGTCCGTCGCCTGGCCACAGCAGGACGAGAGCGACCCGACGACCGGCGCGGCGTACTTCAACAACGTCAGGAAGTACGTCGCCTCGACCACCCTCACCAACCCCACCTGGAACAACACGGAGGTGCTCCAGGGCGACCTGGTCGAGGCGGTCACCGCGCTCAAGGCCCAGGAGGGCAAGAACATCATCCAGTACGGCTTCGGTTCGGTCACCGCGCAGCTGATCCGGGCGGGCCTGGTGGACGAGGTCCGGTTGTGGATCCACCCCGTGCTGGAGGGCACGGCCAGCCTGACGGTGCCGCTGACGGACTTCAAGGCGTCGTTCGACCTGGTCGACACCCGGGTGCACAAGAGCGGCGTGATCGTCGCCTCGTACCGGCCGAAGACGATCGCCTGACCTGTCGATCAGAGCTGGGCCCGGGCCTCGCCCGGGCTCAGCTTCGCGCCCTCGCCGACCAGCGCGTCGAACCGGTCCCGCCCGAGGGCGCCCCGCACCCGCTCGGTCACCCGGTCGGTCTCGTCGCGTTCGGCAGGGGAGGACGGCGCCCGCGTGGCGAGCCGGGCGGCGGCCGCCGCGCCGAGCAGCCGGGCCGCGACCTCCGGTACGCGCACCGCCGACGCCATTCCCTCCAAGGCGTAGATCGCGTCGCGGGGTGCGGCCATCGCCTCGGCGACCTCGAACGCCTCGACGTGCAGAGCCAGCGCGCCGTCCGGGTCACCGCCCTGCTCGACCGCGTGGCCCAGCTCGACCAGGACCGGCGGCAGGTAGAGCGCCGGCTGGGCCTCGGCACGCCCCCGCTCGGCGAGGCGGGTCAGGTGGGTGACGGCCAGGTCGAGCTTGCCGTCGCGGCGGGCAGCCAGCCCGAGGCTCATCTCGGCGAAGACCAGCGCGCTGGGGGAGTCCTGCTCCTGCGCCAGCCGGTACGCGCGTTCGGCCAGCTCCCGGGCCTGCGGGTAGTCACGGGTCTGCACCGCCAGCCACGCCAACCAGGACAGCTCGGTGCCGACCTGCTGCCACAGACCCAGCTCCTCGGCCCAGCGCAACCCCTCCCGGTGCAGGTCGGCGGCGCGTTCGTGCTCGCCGCGCAGCTCGGCCAGCCCACCGGTCCACTCGGCGGCCTGGAGCCGGCCCCACCGGTCACCGACCTGCGCGAACAGCGCGGCGCTGCGCGTCGCAACGCGTTCCAGCGTCGCCTGGTCACCCGCCACGTGCGCGATTTTGGCTCGGGAGGCGAGCACCGCGGCCTCGGTCCACGGATCGGCGGCGACGGGCAGCAGCTCCGCCGAGAGGGTCAGGTCGCTGTGGTCGATCAGCGCGTTCGCCGCGAACCAGGCGCCGCGGCCGTCCGGGTCGGCGGCCACTGCCGCGCGCACGTCGGCCGGCGCGGCCGTGTCGCCCTGCACCAGCGCGAAACCGACCCGCCACGCCGCGGCGCGAGCCTCCTGCGCGGCGTCACCGGGCAGGGCGAGAGCGCGCCGTGCCTCGGTGAGCCGGCCCCGCAGATACCAGTACCAGCTGAGCGCGACGGCCAACCGCAGTCCGCCGCCGTGCACCAGCGCGGCGCGCAGGTTCGCCGTCTCCGCGTCCAGCAGCGCCAGCCACCGCTGCTGGTCGGCGCCGCGCAGCTCAGGGTCGGCCTGCTCGGCCAACTCGGTGTAGTAGGTGGCGTGCCGTGCCCGCACGTCGTCGACGTCAATCAGCTGGTCCAGGCAGAACGCGGCGACCGATTCGAGCAGCCGGTAGCGGGGGCCCGCCCCGGTGTCGTCCAACACCACAAGTGACCTGTCCACCAGCCGGGCGAGGGCGTCCAGGTCGGTCTGGCAGACCCGCTCGGCGGCCTCCGGGGTGCAGCCGTCCGGGAACACCGCCAGCCGGGCGAGCACCGTCCGGTCGGGTTCGTCCAGCAGATCCCAACTCCAGGCGATCACCGCGGTCAACGTCCGCTGCCGTGGCGGCACGTCCCGCTGGGCGGTGGTGAGCAGCCGGAACCGGTCGTCCAGCCGGTCCACCACACCCCGCACCCCGAGCGCGCGGACCCGCGTCGCGGCCAGCTCCAGCGCCAGCGGGAGACCGTCGAGGCGACGGCAGAGCTGGGCCACCGCCGGCGCGGTCCGTTCGTCCAGCCGGAAGCCACGCTGCTGCGCGGCGGCGCGGGCGGCGAACAAGCGCGCCGCCGCCGAGCGCCGGACCGCGTCCAGGTCACCGTCCTCGGGCATCGACAGCGGGGGTACCTCCCAGAGCAGCTCTCCGGTCAGGCCGAGCGGCTCCCGGCTGGTGGCGAGGACGCTCACCTCGGGCGCGTCGCGCAGCAGCCGGGCGACCAGCGCGGCCACCGCCTCGACGACGTGTTCGCAGTTGTCCAGCACGAGCAGCAGGTGCCGGTGCCGGAGGGCGGCGACGAGGCGGTCGGTCGCGGACAGGGTCGTGCCGGCGGCCTCCCGGACGTCCAGCACGCCGAGGACCTGCTCGGCGATGCGCGGGTCGCCGGCCGGCAGGGGAGCCAGCTCCACCAGGTGGACGCCGTCCGGGCAGGACCGGGTCCGGGCCGCCTCGGTGGCCAGCCGGGTCTTGCCGACACCGCCCGGCCCGACCAGCGTCACCAGGCGTTGCCGAGGCAGCAGCCCGCGCAGTTCGGTCACCGCCTCGGCCCGCCCGACCAGCTCGTCGAGCTGGGCCGGCAGACTGTTGCGGATGATCGCGGCCTTCGGCGGCGCGCTCAGCCCGGCGTCCTGTTCGAGGATCCTGCGGTGCAGCGCGACCAGTTCGGGGCCGGGGTCGAGGCCCAACTCCTCCGCGAGCCGGTCGCGCAGGTCGGCGTAGCTGTCCAACGCCTCCGACTGGCGGCCGGCCGCGTACAGTGCGCGCAGCTGCACCGCCCGCAGACCCTCCCGCAGGGGGTGCCGGGCGACCAGCTCGGCCAGGTCGGCGGCGACCAGGTCGTGCTCACCCCGGGCCACCCGCGCCTCGGCCAGCCGTTCGTGCGCGGCGAGGCGCTGCTCGGCCAGGCGGGTCGCCTCGGCGCGGACGAACTCGGCGTCGGCCAGGTCGGCGTACGCGTCACCGCGCCACAGTGCGAGAGCCGCGGTGAGCCGGTCGGCGTCGGTGCTGCGGGTCAGCTCGACGAAGCGGTCCGCGTCGACGCTGTCGGCCCGCAGCAGGTAGCCGGGCGGCCGTGACTCGATCAGCTCGCGGGCGCCCGGCTCGGCGTCGTTGAGCGCCTTGCGCAGCTGCGACACCCGCACCTGGAGTGCGCCCGCGGGGTTGGCGGGGGAGTCGTCACCCCACAGGTCGTCGATGAGGCGGTCCGCCGAGACCACCTGGTTGCGGTTGGTCAGCAGGTCGGCCAGCAGCGCGCGTACCTTGGTGCCGGGCACCACCACCGGCTCGCCGGCGTCCGTGGTCACGGCGAGCGGCCCGAGCACCCCGAACTGCACGGCGGTCATCTTAGGCCCTGACGCCGGTAAGGCGACCTGAAGCGGACCGTAAGCGCGCTGGCGCACCGTGTGGGCATGGACATCTACCACGAGACGCACGGCAATGGTGAGGGTCGCCCGCTGGTGCTGATCCACGGCGCGCTCTCCGGCATCGGTACGTCGTTCGGCACGATCCTGCCGTGGCTGGCGAAGAACCGGCGGGTGATCGCCGTGGAGTTGCAGGCCCACGGGCGCACACCTGACGTGGACCGCCCACTAGCCGTGGAGCACTTCGCCGCCGACGTGGTCGAGTTGCTC
Source organism: Micromonospora sp. NPDC005171 (assembly GCF_040608575.1). Lineage (NCBI taxonomy): Bacteria > Bacillati > Actinomycetota > Actinomycetes > Micromonosporales > Micromonosporaceae > Micromonospora > Micromonospora sp. NPDC005171. The sequence continues at coordinate 25,960 of NZ_JBEXIM010000011.1, forward strand.
GACCGGTTGGGCGTCGGGCGGGCGGACGTGTACGGCTGGAGCATGGGCGCGGCGGTCGCGCTGCGCCTCGGCACCCACCACGCTGACCGGGTGGGCCGGCTGGTGCTCGCCTCGGTGAGCTTCGACGAGGACGGCCTGCACCCCGGGCTGCTCGACGGGATCCAGGACCTGCAACCGGAGCACCTGCACGGTTCGGAGTTCCACGAGGAGTACCTGCGGACCGCGCCGGACCCGGCGGGTTGGGCCACTCTGGTCACCAAGATGAAGGTCCTCGACGCGAAACTGCCGCGCTGGACGCCCGAACAGATCCGCTCGCTGGCCGCGCCCACCATGATCGTGCTGGCCGACGCGGACATCGTCCAACCCGAACACGCGGTGCGGATGTTCCGGCTGCTCGGCGGCGCGGTGCCCGGCGACCTGACCGGCCTGCCGGCCTGCCGGCTGGCCATCCTGCCCGGCACCACGCACACCACGATCCCGCAGCGCGCCGACTGGCTGGCCCCGATGATCGACGAGTTCCTTACCGAGGACGGGCCGGAAGCCTAGCCCCGCCAGCCGGGGAGAACGAGTGAGCGCGTCTCGTCAGCGGACGGGTCCCTGTTCGGATCGGCGGCGGACCGCGGCGAGCATGCGCCGCACGCCGATGACGTGGCCGCCCGATCTGAGAAGCAGGTGTCGGTAGAGGCCGCCGGCCAGGCCGGGAAAGGCGGCTCGCGTCTCGGCGCGCAGCCGTGACCGGGCGGGACCGTCGGCGTCGAGGCGGAAGATCAGCGCGTACGCCGAGAACCGATGGCTGCCACGCAGGGCCAGTTCCTGGCCGACGGTCGCGGTGGCGACGTGGAATCCGGGGAATGTCGAGCCCTCGGTGAGAGGTCGGGGCCCGGACGTGACGGGGTCGGCGGCACCCACCAGTCGGGCGTACCCGGTCATGCCGGGCCGCGAGAACGTCGCTTCGACGATGTCGGCGAGGTGCGGCCAGACCTGGTCGGGCGTCGCTGCGACGAGTGTGGCGTGTTCGTCCAGGTGGGGCAGTGAGTCGATCCGCATCGGTGCCTCCCGCTTCACGTCCATTCTCGCCCGGCCGACCCGAGGTTCGCCGCCCGTGCCATGGCGCGCGGCCGATTCACCGGGTAGAAACATGTCGACCCCTTCGGCGCGACCCCACCTTCGGCCGCAGGGATCGGAGAGCGCTCTCACGCCGCCCCAGCTGCGTCGGACGAAACGGTCCGGCCAGCGGAGAGGACGAAACACATGACAAGCCCGTCCCGACGTACCCTCACCCTTGCTCTGCTGGTGACCGCCGCGATCACCATGACCAGCACCGCCGCCACTGCCGGTCGCCCGACCCACGGCGCGCCCGACTTCGGCCCGAACGTGACGATCTTCGACCCGTCCATGCCGGTCGCCGAGATACAGCAGACCCTCGACGCCGCGCACGCCCGGCAGGTCGACAACGAGATGGGCACCGAGCGGCACGCCTACCTGTTCAAGCCGGGCACCTACGGCACCGCCGCGCAGCCGTTGCAGGCCAAGGTCGGCTACTACACCGAGGTGTCCGGCCTGGGCGCCTCGCCCACCGACGTTTCGGTCAACGGCAAGCTGGAGGTCTACAACCGTTGCCTCGCCGACGGCGGCAACGGCAACTGCCTCGCGCTCGTGAACTTCTGGCGCACCCTGTCCAACCTCTCGCTCACCATCAACGCGGCCGGCCAGGACGACTGCCGGTCGACGGCGAACTTCTGGGCGGTCTCGCAGGCGGTGTCGATGCGCCGGCTGAACATCGGCGGCGGTGGTCTGTCGCTGATGGATTACTGCACCGCCGGCCCGCAGTACGCCAGCGGCGGCTTCATCGCCGACTCGCGGCTGCCGGCCACCACCAACGGCTCCCAGCAGCAGTGGCTGACCCGCAACAGCGAGGTCGGCAGCTGGTCCAACGCGGTGTGGAACCAGGTGTTCGCGGGAGTCGAGGGCGCGCCGGACAACGCGACCTTCCCCGACCCGCCGTACACCACACTGCAGACCACCCCGATCAGCCGGGAGAAGCCCTACCTCTTCGTCGACGGCAAGGGTCGCTACCAGGTACGGGTGCCCGCCGCGCAGCGCGACAGCCGGGGCGTCTCCTGGGCCGACGGCATCACGCCGGGGCGGACCATCGGGATCGGTGACTTCTTCATCGCCAAGCCGTCGGACTCGGTCCACGTCATCAACAGCCAGTTGACGCGCGGCAAGCACCTGCTGCTCACCCCCGGCACCTACGACATCGCCCGCAGCATCGAGGTCCGGCGCCCGAACACCGTCGTGCTCGGGATCGGGCACGCCACGCTCACCGCCGTGAACGGCTCCATCCCGCTGGACGTGGCCGGTGTGCCCGGGGTGATCGTCGCCGGTGTCACTATCGACGCCGGCACCGTCGAATCGCCGGTACTGCTGCGGGTCGGACGCCAGCACGGCCACAACGCGAGCAGCCCGCACAACCCGACAACGCTCTCCGACGTGTACTTCCGGGTCGGCGGCCCGCACATCGGACGGACCAACACCGCGCTGGAGGTCAACAGCGACAACGTGCTCATCGACCACACCTGGGTGTGGCGCGGTGATCACGGCGTCGAGGGCTTCACCGAGGGCGTCAACGGTGACACCGACCGCTGGCGGACCAACACCGGTCGCTACGGCGCCGTCATCAACGGCGACCACGTCACCGCGACCGGCCTGTTCGTCGAGCACTTCCAGCGCTACAACACGGTCTGGAACGGCGAGCACGGCACCACGATCCTCTACCAGAACGAGCTGCCGTACGACCCGCCGACGCAGGCCGACTGGATGAACGGCCCGGTCGAGGGCTGGGCCGGGTACAAGGTCGGTGACCGGGTGCGTCACCACACCCTGTACGGCGGCGGGGTGTACGTCTTCAACCAGAACAACCCGTCGATCCACACCGAGAACGGCTTCGAGGCCCCGAACCGGCCGGGGGTGCGGCTGCACCACATCATGACCGTCAACCTCAGCGCCGGCACGATCGACCACGTGGTCAACGGTGTCGGCGAGGCGGCCGACATGACCAAGGTCGGCGCTCCGGTCTACCTGACCCAGTATCCGACCCCGTAACGGGACCGGGCGTACCGACGGTGCCGGAGCCGATGGTGGCTCCGGCACCGTCGTCGGTCGTGAAGAATCTGTGGTCGCGGTCGCGCTCACCGCGGCGTACGGCCCAGGGCCTGAGCAGGAACGCACCAGTGCACAGCACTCCGATGGCGGCGGCCAGGCCGACCGGCTCGGGCAGCAGGGTGGTCACTGTCACCACTCCGCCCAGCCCGACGCCGGCGAGCAGCACCCCGGGCCCGACGATCGGCGCCCGCATCGCGGCCCCTCCCACAGGGAACGCGGAGGGACGCCCCGTGCCGTCCAGCCGTTGCGGGGTGGTGTGCTCAGCCACGGCTCGACCGCTCCATCGGCCGTGGCGCTCCGGCGGGCAGCACCTCGTCCTCGCCCGGCCGACCGAGCACCGGGCGGTCGGGCAGCGGGCCGACGTCGCCGCGCAGCGCGGCGAGCAGGTCACCCAGGCCCAGCTGTACGGGTCGACCGAGGAGTCGCTTGACCAGGTGGTCGGCGAGCAGCGCGGCCCGGAACACCGGCAACCGGTACCGGGGCTGGGTCATCCGCAGATATCCGACCAGGCTGCCCAGCAGGTGTCGAAAGCGGATGGTCGGCCCGAGCAGCCGAGTGGACGCGCCACGGCTGTGCGTCACCACCGCGTCGGGAAGCATCCACATCTCGTGACCGGCCTGGTCGAGCTGCCGCGCGAGGATCACGTCGTTCCAGTAGAGGGGGAACGTCTCGTCGAGGATGGTCTGCTGCCCGAGCACCTTGCGGCGCAGCAGCAGGCAGCTGCCCGAGGCGAGTCGCCGGGGACGGGTGAAGTCCTCGCCCCGCAGTTGGAACCGGTGCAGCGCCTGGCGGAACCCGGGCAGTCGGCGCAGCGCGGTCACCAGCGCGATGGTGGCGGCGAAGCTGGGCTGTTGGACGTAGTGCTGCTGGACGGTGCCGTCCGGGCTGAGGTGCAGCGGGCTGACCCCTGCGACGTCCGGCCGCTCGCGCAGATGGTCGACCATCCGGGACAGCGCGCCCGGGTGGAGCCGGATGTCGCTGGTGAGCAGCAGGATCAGCTGCCCGTTAGCCCGGCGGTACGCCTGGTTCACGGCGGCGGCGAAACCGTTGTTGTGGTTGTTGCGGATCAGTCGGACCCGGGGTTGCTTGGCGAGCAGGTCGGCTGAGCCGTCGGACGAGCCGTTGTCGACGGCCACCACCTCGTAGTCCAGGTCGGGGTCGGCGGTCGACGCCAGCGACTCCAGGCACTGCCGGGTCTGCTCGCAGGTGTTCCAGCTGACCAACAGCACCGACAACAGCGGAGCGCCCATCTCGACACCGCCCGGTCGTTGCGGTGGCGGGCCCAGAGTCTCTCTCAACGGGCCGTCCTCCCCTCCTCGTCGAATGGCCCCGGGCATGCCGGTGGCCACCTCCGGAAGAAATTACTAGCGACAAGGGTCGGATGGTGATGAACAGCCAGATACAGAGCTTCCCGCCGCAAATCTCGCATATCTACACCAAGCGTTGGGCTAATTGTCTGCTTGGTGGCTGTTGGTCGGGTTACCGTCGTGACCGGCCGTCCGGTTGCCGCAGCGGGCCGACCGTACCGTCGTTGCGAGGAGTTCCAGATGGACCTGCCCGTTTCCGCCGTCGGTGCCGACCCGCCGACGGACCTGACGCCCCGGCGCATTCTGGTGACCGGAGGTGCCGGCTTCATCGGCAGTCACGTGGTCGCCCGGCTGATGCTGATGGGCAGCCAGGTCCGGGTGCTCGACAACTTCTCCACCAGCCGGCTCGAGAACCTGGCCGACGCCGCGTACGGCGGGTTGACCGAGGCGGACGTCGTCTCGGGCGACATCCGTACGCAGGAGGGTGTCGAGGTCATCCACCAGTGGCAGCCGGACGTGGTGGTGCACCTCGCCGCACAGTCGAGCGTTCCGGCAGCCAGTCGGTCACCGCTGTACGACGCCGACGTGAACGTGTTCGGCACCGTGAACGTGCTGGACGCCTGCGCCCGCGGCGGCGTACGACTGTTCATCAACGCGGCCAGCAGCGACATCTTCGGCGGCGTCGCCGCCCACGAGTTGCCGGTCCGCGAGGAGCATCCGATCGCGCCGGTCAGCCCGTACGGCGTCAGCAAGGCCGTGGGCGTGCACTACCTCGACTGGTACGGGCGTCAGCACGGCCTGTCGTACACCTCGATGGTGTTGGGGAATGTCTACGGGCCCCGGCAGGAGGGCAGCGACTGCGGCGTGGTGTCAGTGATGGCCGATGCGCTCCTCGGAGGCCGGCAGGCGGTCATCTACGGCGACGGTACGCAGACCCGGGATTTCATCTACGTCAGTGATGTGGCCGAGGCGATAGCGGTCGCCTGTCACCACAACGGGGTGGGGACGGTCAACATCGCCTCGGGTCGACAGACGAGCGTCAACGAGGTGTACGACACGGTCCGGGAGGCGTCCGGCGTCGGCGACGCGGCCCGCTACGAGCCGCTGCCCTGGCCGGACGAGGTGCGCAACATGGCGCTGGACACCAGGAAGGCGCGCGAGCTGCTCGGGTGGTATCCCAAGGTCGGCTTCACCGAGGGCGTGCGGATGACGGTGCGCGACGTCCGTCGCCGCCAGGCCGGCAGCCCGAACCTGTCCCCGGTGTGGGCGCTCAGCCACTCTTGACCAACCGCATAATTCCCGTCGACTGATCGGGAATTTCATCGATCAGTCTAACTCTTGCGGGTCAGCATCGACTGCTGCCACGATGTCCGTCAATGCCTTCCGTCCCGAAGGAGTGGTCATCATGGCGGTGTCCCGCCGCAGGTTCGTCACATCGGTACTGGCCGGGTCCGCCCTCGCCACCGCCTCCACCACCGAGCTGCTCACCACACTGGCCAGCCCCGCACAGGCCGCCAGTCCCCCCGGGGACGTGGTCGGCAAGGTGACGGTCGGCTACCAGGGCTGGTTCAGCGCCCCCGGCGACGGTGCGCCGATCGGCGGGTGGTGGCACTGGAGCCGCGACCGGTTCCAGCCGCCCTCACCCGCCAACACCACAATCGTGTCCTGGCCGGACATGCGCGAGTACACCCGCAGCTACCCCACCGCGTACCCCAACCTGGGCAACGGCCAGCCGGCCACCCTCTTCTCCTCGTACGACCAGCAGACCGTGGACACCCACTTCCGGTGGATGCAGGAGTATGGCTGCGACACCGCCGCGCTGCAACGGTTCAACCCGATGGGCGACGAGGGCCCGACCCGCGACGCGATGGCCCAGAAGGTGCGCTCCGCGGCCGAGCGATACAGCCGCAAGTTCTACATCATGTACGACGTCACCGACTGGTTGAGCTTCCAGTCGGAGATCAAGACCGACTGGACGACGAAGATGGCCGCGCACACCGCGTCCTCGGCGTACGCCCGGCAGAACGGCAAACCGGTCGTCTGCATCTGGGGCTTCGGGTTCAGCGAACCCAGCCGGCCCTTCACCCCCGGGCCCTGCCTGGAGGTCATCAACTGGTTCAAGGCGCAGGGCTGCTACGTCATCGGCGGCGTGCCCACCTGGTGGCGGCAGGGCATCGAGGACTCCCGCCCCGGCTTCCTCGACGTCTACCACGCGTTCAACGCGATCTCACCGTGGATGGTCTACCGGGCCAGGACCGTGGAGGAGCTGGACTCCTACTACAACAACGTCAACGTCGGCGACATGGCCGACTGCGCGGCGCGTGGTATCGACTACCTGCCCTGCGTGATGCCCGGCGACCTCGCCGGTGGGCACCGCAAGCACGGCGACTTCTACTGGCGGCACATCTACAACATGGTCCGGCTCGGCTCCCAGGGCCTGTACGTGTCCATGTACGACGAGTACAACGAGGGCAACCAGATCGCCAAGACGTCCGAGACCCAGGCCACCACCCCGGCCGGCGCGAACATCCGCGCCCTGGACGAGGACGGCGTGGCCTGCTCCTCCGACTACTACCTGCGGATCACCGCCGACGGCGGTCGGATGCTCAAGGGGCAGCTCGCCCTCACCGCCGTACGCCCGACACCGCCGATGGTCGGCACCCCGCCCCCGACCGGCGGTAACCTGGCCGCCGGCAGACCCACATCGGCCAGCAGCCAGGGCGGCGGCCTCCCGTCCGGTAACGCGGTGGACTCGAACGTCGGCAGCTACTGGGAGAGCGCCAACGGCGCGTTCCCCCAGTGGTGGCAGGTCGACCTCGGCGCCAGCCACCAGGTCAACAAACTCGTGCTGCGGCTGCCCACCGGCTGGGGCGCGCGCACCCAGACCATCACCGTGCAGGGCAGCGTCGACGGCAGCTCCTTCGCCACCATCGCCGGGGCCTCCGCGTTCGCCTTCGACCCGGCCACCGGCAACACCGTCACCCGCACGCTGACGACCACAACGGCCCGCTACGTCCGCCTCAGCATCGGCGCCAACACCGGCTGGCCGGCCGCCCAACTCGCCCAGGTGGAGGTGTACGCCGGCAGCACCGTCCCGGACAACCCGCCGACCGCGCCGAGCGGCCTGACGGTGACCGGCAAGACGTCGACGAGCGTGTCGCTGTCCTGGACGGCCGCCACCGACGACACCGGGGTGACCGGTTACCAGGTACGCCAGGGTGGCACCGTCGTCGCCACCGTCACCGGCACCACGGCGACAGTGAACGGGCTCAGCCCGTCCACTGCGTACACCTTCACTGTCACCGCCCGCGACGCCGCCGGCAACACCTCGACGGCGTCCAACGCGGTCACCGCCACCACCGACGCCGCCGCCAACGCGGACCTCGCCCGGGGTCGACCGACGTCGGAGAGCAGCCATGTGCAGAGCTACGGGTCGGGCAACGTCGTGGACGGTGACGCGAACAGCTACTGGGAGAGTGCCAACAGCGCGTTCCCGCAGTGGGTTCAGGTCGATCTGGGTTCCTCGCGCACGGTCGGGCGGGTGGTGCTGAAGCTGCCGCCGTCATCGGCGTGGGGCAGCCGCACGCAGACCCTCTCCGTGCAGGGCAGCACCGACGGGGGGAGCTTCGGCACGCTTGTCGGATCGGCGGGGCGGACCTTCGACCCGGCCACCGGCAACCAGGTGACGCTGACGTTCACCGCCGCCCAGGCGCGCTACGTGCGGATCACCGTCACCGGCAACACGGGGTGGCCGGCTGGGCAGTTGTCGACACTGGAGGTGTACGCCAGCTGAGCGGGCGTGGGGCGGCCGCCGGGCGAGGAGCGGTGGCCGTCCGCTGCGCCGGCCCCGCCCGGGCGGTCCCCCCGACGTCACTTGGAAATCAAAGGCAGGGGCAAGTGGCGCAAGGTCGTGAGCTGACGCGAGCAGCCCGCATCTTGTCCGAGTTATCCATATTCGCGAACTATAACCTATAAAGTCGGGCTGCCTTCTCGACCGTCGGGAAGGGTGAATGAGTAGAGGCGAGAACGTGAGACTAACCCGGCGAATTTCTGCCACCGGAGCGATGGCGATCGCCGTCGGTGCGGTAGCGCTGTCCAGCGCAGCCCCAGCCCTCGCCGCGCCCGGCGACGCCAGCGCCCGTGGCGTTGTGGTAGACCTGTCCGCAGCCGTGGCCAGCGTTCCGGTGATCACGGCCGACGTGGTCATCGGCAGCGCGACCGCACCCGCCGGCGGCGGCACGGACACCGATACTGCTTTGGCGATCACCATCCCAGGCGCCCTGGGCGTGACGGCCTCGGGCACAGTGGTCGAGGTAAGTGCCACCCGGGGCGAGACGGCATCATCGGCCGACGCCGAGATCGCCGACCTGGCTCTGGCCGTCCTCGGCACGCCCATAGTCGACGCCGAGGTGATCACCGCAGCGGTCAACTGCCCGCAGACCGGCGCGCAAACGGCGGACACCACCTTCACAGGGCTTGAACTGTTCGGTGAGCCGGTAACCCTGGTGCCGAACACCCCCGGCGTCAGCGCAAGCGCAGCAGTAACGGTCCCGGGCCTGGTTGACGCTGCGTTGAACGCGACGCTGACCAACGTCGAAACCGTGACCGAAGACGGTGCTGTCGCCATCGCCGTGCAGGCGACCCTACGCTTGACAGGCACTGTCGTCGGCGGGCCACTGCTGGACATCCCCGTCGGTACCGTCATCCTCGCCGAGGCACGCTGCGAGCGTCCGCTTGGCCCCTCGCCGACCCCGACGCCGACGCAGCCCACGCCATCGCCGACCCAGCCAACTGCGCCTCCCACGGATGGCCCGACCCAGCCTCCGACGGTCAGCCCCAGCCCGATCCTTCCCGTGACCGGCGAGGACACGACCCAGATGTGGTGGCTGTTCGGCATCGGCACCGCGATGGTGACCCTCGGCGGCGCCGTCTCGCTGATCCTGCGGCGAAGCCGCACGTCACCGATCGCGTGACGTCAGCCAACTGACCTACGTCACTGTGAGGGGTTTCCGGCCAACAGGCAGGAAACCCCTCACGGCGGCGTACCTCCAGGTTGGTGACGTGCGCGGGGCTGCTCGCGCGCTTGTCGACGCGGGCAGTATCGCGCCGGCTGAGGTTCGGTGCCGGCCGTTGGCGCGTACCCTCATCGCCGATGTTGCCCGCGCGCAGCCGGCGCCGGCCGGTGTGGCGCGACTGGCCACGGTGGTCGGCCTCACCCTTTGGTAGACGTGCGTCGGCGCCTGTCGTCGGCCGGGTGGATGGTGCGGACCGGGTCGGGCACCGGCCCCCGGGGCTGCCACTCGCGGGGGTAGCCGAGGGAGACCTCCTCGAAGCGCACCCCGTCGTGGAATGTGGTGCGGGGGATGTGCAGGTGCCCGTAGACCACGGTGGCCGCATCGAAGCGCAGGTGCCAGTCGCTGGTGTGGACGGTGCCGCACCACTGGGCGAAGACCGGGTACCGCAGGACGTCGGTGGGTTCCCGGACCAGCGGGTAATGGTTGACCAGCACCGTCGGTAGCGCCGGGTCGCGTTCGGCCAGCCGGCGTTCGGTCTCGGTGACCCGGGCCGCGCACCACGCCTCCCGGCTCGGGTACGGGTCGGGGTGCAGCAGCATTTCGTCGGTGCACACCACCCCGGCCGCGTACGCCAGGGCCAGCGACTCCTGCTGGGTGCGCGCCTCCGGCACCCGGAACGTGTAGTCGTAGAGCACGAAAAGAGGGGCGATGGTGGCCGGGCCGCCCTCGCCGTCCCACACCGGGTACGGGTCCTCCGGGGTGACCACCCCCAGCCGTTGGCACATCCGGACCAGCTCGCGGTAGCGCTCCTCGCCGCGCAGGGTGACCGGGTCGCGGGGTGGCGTCCACAACTCGTGGTTGCCGGGGGCCCAGACGACGCGCGCGAACCGGCTGCTGAGCAGCCCGAGTGCCCACTCGATGTCGGCGAACCGGTCGGCCACGTCACCGGCGACGAGCAGCCAGTCGCCGTCGTTGTCCGGGTGCAGCTCCTGCACGAACGCCCGGTTCTCTGGGTGCCCGACGTGCAGATCGCTGACGGCGCGCAGCCGGGGTGGAGGTTTCACCCCCCGAGGTTAGGACGGCACGGGCGGGTCACGGAACCTCTGTGCCTGCCGTTCGGGCCGATCTGACGGCCGCATATCCGGCGACCCGGCGGGAAAGCGCGGGGCGTCCGACAGCCCGAAACCGGAGCAGGAGAAAAACATGCCTTTCATTACCGTGGGGACGGAAAACTCCGCGCCCATCGACCTGTACTACGAGGATCACGGTTCCGGTAAGCCGGTGGTGCTGATCCACGGCTTCCCGTTCAACGGTGCGACCTGGGAGAAGGAGACCACCGCGCTGCTCAACGCGGGATACCGGACGATCACCTACGATCGGCGCGGTAACGGTAACTCCGCCCAGCCGGCGTTCGGGTACGACTACAACACGTTCGCGGCGGACCTGGACGTGTTGATGACCGAGCTTGACCTGAACGAGGTGACCCTGATCGGTCACTCGATGGGCACCGGCGAGGTGGTCCGCTACCTCGGTAACTATGGTTCGCGACGGGTCAGCCGGGCCGTGCTGATCAGCCCGCTGCAACCGATGCTGGCCAAGGCGAGCGACAACCCGGAGGGCGTCGACCGGAGCCTCTTCAAGGGTTTCCAGGACGCCATCATCAAGGACCGCTTCGCCTACCTGACGTCCTTCTGCGACGCGTTCTTCAACCCGGACCAGAACATGGGCAAGCGGGTCAGCGAGGAGGCGTACCGGGCGCACTGGCAGATCGGCGCGATGGCCTCCGGCAAGGCCACCCACGACAGTGTGGACGCCTGGCAGGAGGACTTCCGCCCGGACCTGCCGAAGATCAACATTCCGGTGCTGATCGTGCAGGGTGACCAGGACCGGGTGCTGCCCTACCCGGTGACCGGCCAGCGGCTCGGGCCGATGATGCCGACCGCCCAGCTCATCACGCTCAAGGGCGCACCGCACGGCATCCCGTGGACCCACGCCGACGAGATCAACAAGGCGGTCCTGGACTTCATGAAGCAGCCGGCCAAGGCTCGCGCCTGACCTGTGCCGGTAGCCGATCGGACGCCAGCGCCGTGAGGCGCCGCGACACCCGACCCACGGTTCGCACCGGGGCCGGGTGTCGTCGTCGGTCAGGCCCGGCGGGCCACCACCGCGCCGTTGGCCCCGGGGGCGTCGAACGGCACCGTCCGCACGTCGACGAACCCGGCGTCGGTGAGCCAGGCCGCGTACTCGGCGCCCGAGTAGTTCCGACCGCCCTCGGTCTCGACCAGCATGTTCATCCCCATCAGGGCCGCCTCGGGCGGCCCGGTGCGTTCGTCGTTGAGCAACAGTTCACAGACGACGATCGCCCCGCCGGGTGGCAACGCCGCGTGGCACCGGGCCAGCAACGCCCGGTTCGTCGGCTCGTCCCAGTCGTGCAGGATCATGCTGAGCAGGATGACGTCGTGCCCGCCCGGCAGCTCCGGGTCGGCGAGGAAGTCACCGGCCACCGCCTCGATCCGCCCGGTCAGGCCGGCCTCCGCGATCCGCTCCCGGGCCCGGACGCAGACGTGCGGCAGGTCCAGGACCGTCGCCCGCAGCTCGGGCAGGCGCCGGCAGAACTCGATCGGGAACGCGCCGGCCCCGCCGCCGACGTCGAGCAGCCGGCGGTGCGCGGAGAAGTCGTAGGCGTCGGCCAACGCGCTGGCGGTGAAACTGGACGTGGAGAACATCGCGTCCCAGAACTGCGCCAGCATCTCCGGGTCGGCGGTGTCGAACATCGACTGTTGGGCCTCCGGGTCCCAGGTCAACGGCCGATCCGTCCGCAGCGCCTCACCGATGCGGTGCCAGGGCAGGTAGGTGCGCAGGTCCGAGTAGCGGACCTGCGCGCCGAAGTAGTACGGGCGACCCTCGACCAGGAACTGCTCAGCCAACTCCGAGTTGCGGTAACCGTCACCGGCCTTCTCCAGCAGACCGAGCGAGGCGCTGGCGGCCAGCAACAGGTCCGCGGGTCGGTCGGGCAGCCCGAACTCGGCGGCGGCCTGCTCCACTGTCATCGTCCGCCCACCGGCCAACCGGGTGAACAGGCCGAGCTCGACGCCGGCCGCGAGGGTCTTGAACCCCCACACACCGGCCACCAGGCGCATGAGGGGAGTGGGAGTGATCACCACGACATGAGATCACAGATCCGACGTTTCCACGATGGACGGTCACGCCCGAATCAGCGTCACCAACCCCGCGGCCACCAGCACCCCGGCCCAGAGCCGATCCACGTTGAACCAGGCCCGACGCAGCACACCGACCCCGAGCACCTGGTAGACCAGCAGCGCCACGGCCAGGGCGACGCCGAGCATTGCCACTGTGTGCACCCCGGCCGCCGCGAGGCCCGACAGCGCACCCACCGGCGCGGCGGCCAGGTGCCCGCTGTGACCCCCGGGCACCGGCTCGGCCACCAGCACCGGCAACAGCATCAGCCCCGCGCCGTGCGCCGACGACATGAGAAACGACCAGGCGGCGAGCTGCGCCGCCGACAGCCGCATCCCCGCCCAGCGGAAGTGCCGCTCGGAGAGCAGCCGCCACAGCCCGAACCCCACCAACAGCACACCGCCGACCACCGCGAGGGTGCTGCTCGTCGTCACCGACCGGGTCGCGGCGACCAACGCGGCGACGACCGCCACCGAGGCGAGATGCCCGGCCGCGATCGGCGGCAGAGCGCGCAGCAACGCCAGCCGGCTGCGCTCCTGAAGGCCCCGGGCCACCGCGAACAACCAACCCATCGCCGGGTTCAGACCATGGAACGCGCCGAGCGCGGCGAGGGTCGCCACTGCGGTGACGGTCACGGATAGCAGTACGAGTCGGAGGACGCATCCCCGCCCTGCAACCGGGTCTGGTGCACCCGCAGGCCCCGGAACTCGTCCCCGTGCGGAAAGAACCGCTCGTCGGGGGTGAGCCCGCCGGCGTCCACGTCGACGTCGAGCTTGGCCAGCCAGGCGCCCACCCCGTCGGGATAGAACTGGTCGTCCCACGCCCCGTAGAGCGAGTTGCTGACGTAGACCCGCCGGCCGTCCCGGCTGACCTCCACCATCTGCGGGCCACCGGCCATCGCCTCGTTCGGCGCGGACGGGTGCGCGGTCCGGCGGACGATCCCGCCGAGGTGCACCGAACCCGTCTGCACCGGGTGCAACGGGTCGCTCACGTCGTACTGGCGCAGCTCACCGGTGCCCCAGCAGGAGACGTAGAGGAAGCGGTCGTCCACCGACAGGTCGATGTCGGTCACCAGCGGCGGCACCGCCCCGAACGGCTTGAGCAGGTCCGGCAGGTGCGCCGGGTCGGCCGGCTCGGCTGGGATGTCGATCACCTTGGTGACCGCCCAGGCGTCCCCGTCGCGGTGCCAGAGCCAGATCGAGGCGGACAAGTCCTCCACGCTGATCACCACCCCCACGAACCCGTACGACTTCGTCGGGTCGTGCGCCGGCCGCAGCTCCAGCGGCATCTGGTACTGGTCGCCGAGGTCGACCCGTTGGACGTGCCGGCGTTTCGCGAGATCCCAGAAGTGGATGGCGTGCCCGTAGCGGCGGCCCAGCAGCAACTCGCCGATGATGCCGTCCTCGATCATCGACGGGGTGCCCCACTCGCTGGTGACCAGCACGTCCTGGGTCAGGTGCCACCACACGTCGTACGCCAGGAACTGCGGCCCCCGGTCGGCCTCCCACGCCCCGCGAACCTCGAAGGTGGTGTGGTCGAGGATGGCGATGCCACCCGGGCCCTCCGCACCGTCCGCGCCGCCGAGAGCGGAGAGGTAGATGCCGTCCGGGCCACAGTGCACGGTGTGTGGCCGCGAGTAGCCCGCCCGCTTCGCCAACTCCTCCGCCCCGATAACCTTGACGATCTGCGGCTGGCGCGGGTCGGGCTGGGTGTCGAGCACGTGGATGCGCGACGACCGCAGGCCGGGCACGATCAGGTAGCGCCGCTCGACGTGCGGGTGCGGGGCGGTCGGGCAGAGCGCGCTGCTGCACGCGTTCCAGCCGAAGTGGTGCAGCTCGTCACCGACGTACGGCAGGTCGGTCCAGCCGACGACCCGGCCGTAGTCGGGGGAGTCGGGGTCGGTGTCCAGCACCACTATGGCGTCCGGACGGCTGGCCGTCCGGTCGAAGGCCGCCACGTAGGCGAGCTTCTCCGCCGGCGCGGTCACCGCCTCGCGGGGCGAGGGGTAGAACGTGGGGTCAGGGGTCCAGCGGGTCATCGCAGCTCCGCTCGTCAGGTGGTGGGAACGCCGAGTCGGTCGAGCAGGTGGCGGCGCAGCGTGCCGAAGGCGGGGTCGTCCGGCGTACGGGTGGGGCCGAGGTCGACGGGCAGTTCGGCGGCGATGCGGCAGTCGTCGAGGAGCAGGACCCGATCGGCGAGCAGCAGCGCCTCCTCCACGTCGTGGGTGACCAGCAGGGCGGCGAAGCCGTGCTCGGCGCGCAGCCGGCGCAGCAGGATCTGCATCCGCAGTCGGGTCAGCGCGTCCAGGGCACCGAACGGTTCGTCGAGCAGCAGCAGGTCCGGTTCGCGGACCAGGGCCCGCGCCACTGCCACCCGCTGCGCCTGCCCACCGGACAACTCGGCCGGCCAGGCGCGGTGCCGCTCGGCGAGACCGACCTCGGCCAGCGCCCGCCGGATCCGCCCCGGGCCGTCCGCGCCGGACAGCCCCAGCCCCACGTTCTCCGCCACGCGTTTCCACGGCAGCAACCGGTGTTCCTGGAAGACCACGGCGGCGGTGCCGTGCACGACGCTCGTCCCGCTGGCCTCGCCGTCCAATCCGGCGAGAATCCGCAGCAGCGTGCTCTTGCCGGAACCGCTGCCGCCCAGCAGGGCCACGACCTCACCGCGGGCGATGGTCAGGTCGACCCCGGCCAGCACGACCGTCGGCCCGAACGCCCGGCGCACCGCGTGGGCGGTCAGCACCGGGTCGGGGCCGGTCAGGTGGCCCGCAGTCCGCGACGCCATGTCAGCATCCTCCTCTCCAGGACGCGCAGCGCACTGTCGGATATCAGCCCGAGCAGCGCGTAGACGAGCAGGCCGAGCACCACCACGTCGGTCTGGCTGAACTCCCGCGCCTCCATCATCAGAAAGCCGATCCCGGTCTGGGCGTTGACCTGCTCGCCGACGACCAGGCTGAGCCAGGCCGCGCCGATCGCCAGCCGTAGGCCGAGGAAGAGGGAGGGCAGCGCGCCGGGCAGCACCACGTGGCGCAGGCGGGCGGCCTGGCCCAGACCACAGGTGCGGGCCGCCTCCACCAGCCGCTCGTCGATGTCCCGGATGCCGGCGTAGGTGTTGAAGTAGAGGGGGAAGAACGCCCCCAGAGCCACCAAGCTGATCTTGAGTGATTCGCCGATGCCGACCCAGATGATCAGCAACGGGACCAGCCCGAGGTGCGGCAGCATCCGGGCCATCTGCACCGGCGGGTCGACCAGGTCGTCGCCGAGCCGCAGCAGCCCGGCCACTGTGCCCAGGGTCAGGGCCAGGAGACCGCCGATCAGCAGGCCCGCCCCGGCCCGGGTGAGGGAGTCCAACAGATGAATGCCGAGCGTTCCGTCCCGGCTCAGCCGCCAGCCGGTGGCCAGGACGTCGCTGGGCGCGGGTAGTTTCTCCGCTGCCAGCAGCCCGGTCCGTGCTGCCAACTCCCAGCCCAGGACCAGCACCAGCGGGCTCACCACCCGCCGCCAGCGCCGGGTCGGCCGCTGACGAGGGGGTACGACCGGTGCCGCCGCCGTGACCCGGTCGGGCGCCTCGACGAGCGTCGTACGGCTCACTGGAACACCGCGCTGAACCGGTCGTCCACCCGGGATCGAAGATCGACCGGCCCCGGGATGAGTTCCAGGGCGATGAAGCTGTCGGTGATCGCCTGAAGTTCGTCGCCGATGGCCGGGGTGACCGGGGCGAGGGGCTTGGCGCTGCGGACGAGGGCGCGGTTGGTGACGTCCTGCGGGATCTTCAGCTCCGGCGCGAGGGTGCTGGCTCGCTCCTCGGGGTGGGCGATGCCCCAGTCGGTCACCTCGCGGTAGCGCTGGAGGAATGCCCGGATCTCGTCGGACCGCTTGTCGACCGCCTGTGGCGCGGCCAGGACGTACTCGCGGTTGCTGGCCAGGCCGGTCGCGTCGGCGAGCACCTGGACCCCCGGTTGTTCGGCCAGGGCGAAGTACGGGTCCCAGATCACCCAGGCGTCGATCTGGCCGCCGTCGAACGCGGGCCGCCCCTCGGCGGGCTTGAGGTACTTGACCTGGATGTCCTTCAAAGTCATGTTGTTCGCCTCCAGCAGCCGGACCAGCAGCCAGTGCACGTTGGACCCCTTGTTGAGGGCCACCGTCCTGCCCCTGAGGTCGGCGAAGCTGCGGTAGCCCCGGTCGGCCTTGACCAGCACTGCCTCACCCTGCGGAATCGGCGCCGAGGTGCCGATGATGGAGAACGGGATCTTCCCGGCGGCGGCGAAGACGGGCGGCGCCTCGCCGACCTGTCCGATGTCGATGGAGCCGGCCTTGAGCGCCTCGGTGAGCGCCGGGCCGCTCTCGAACAGCGACCACTCCACATCCGGTGCGGCGCCGCGCGCCTTGACCAGGCTCAGCCCGCCGAAGCGCTGGTAGCCGACCCGGAATTTGCCCTTGCTGCCGTCCGCCTCGGCGGACCCGCCGCACGCGCTCACCGCGACAGTGGCGAGCAGCGCCACGGTGGTGAGCACGGCCGTCAAGAGGCGGCGATGCGGGGGGCGGCTCGTCGACGGGGTGGGCATGGCGGCTCCTCGGGTCGGTGCAGGTGGACAGCGGCGCATCGACAGGTGTCGGCGCCGACAGTAGCCTACTAACCCGATAGGTTTTATGGGTAGGCTGTCCGCGGGATCGTCCCACCCCTCAGGAGGTGCGCGCTCGCCCCGCGCGCACCCGCACCCCCACCCGACGCCTCCGTACGGAAAGAGCCGAGATGACCCTCACCTTCCACTGGTTCCTGCCCACCAACGGCGACAGCCGGGACATCGTCGGCGGCGGACACGGCGTACCGACAGGTGCCGCCGGAGGCGCCCGCCCGGCCAGCGTGGCGTACCTCGGGCAGATCGCCCGCAGCGCCGAGCAACTCGGCTTCGTCGGCGCGCTCACCCCGACCGGCGCCTGGTGCGAGGACGCCTGGCTCAGCACCGCGATGCTCACCGAGGTGACCGAGCGACTCAAGTTCCTGGTCGCCTTCCGGCCGGGGCTGCTGGCCCCCACGCTCGCCGCCCAGATGGCCTCGACCTTCCAGCGGCTGTCCCGCGGCCGGCTGCTGCTCAACGTGGTCACCGGCGGCGAGTCGCAGGAGCAGCGGGCCTACGGCGACTTCCTGGACAAGGAGGCCCGGTACGCGCGGGCCGACGAGTTCCTGCACGTGGTGCGCGCGCTGTGGCGCGGCGAGACCGTCGACCACGACGGCACCCACGTCCACGTCGAACAGGCGCGGCTGCACCGGCTGCCCGACCCGGCGCCACCGGTCTACTTCGGTGGGTCCTCCGCCGCCGCCCTCCCGGTGGCCGTCCGGCACAGCGACGTCTACCTCACCTGGGGCGAGCCGCCGGCCCTGGTCGCCGACAAACTCAAGCGGGTCCGGGCGCTGGCCGCCCGCGCCGGGCGGGAGCTGCGCTTCGGCATCCGGCTGCACGTCATCGTGCGGGACACCGCCGAGCATGCCTGGGCGCAGGCCCAGCGCCTACTCGACGGCATCTCCGAGACCGACATCCGGGCCGTGCAGGAAGGGCTGCGCCGCAGCGAGTCCGAGGGGCAGCGCCGGATGCTCGACCTGCACGGCGGCTCCCGCGACGGCCTGGAGGTCGCCCCCAACCTGTGGGCGGGGGTCGGGCTGGTCCGTGGCGGGGCCGGCACCGCACTGGTGGGCAGCCACGCCGAGGTCGCCGACCGGATCGCCGAATATCACGCGCTCGGCATCGACGAGTTCATCCTCTCCGGCTACCCGCACCTGGAGGAGGCGTACTGGTTCGGCGAGGGCGTGCTGCCGATCCTGCGCGACCGAGGGCTGTGGCGGCACCCCGACGGGACGCCCGGGGCGGTGGAGAAGGTCGACGTCCCGTTCGCCGGGATGCCGACGTCGCGCCCGGCGCAGTCGGCTGCGGCTCACTGACCAGCCGACGGACGGTGGTGGGCACTGTCTGGCTTGTCGTGGCGTGCTACCACGGAGGCACATCCGCGACCTGGTGGTGATCTCGTGGACGACGAATGGGCATCCGACGCGCCCGAACCTGAATTCTGGGCGCCACTGCCTCGACGCGCGCGGTCCGGCGACCCGATGCTGACGGACATTCCCGACGACGACGTACTGTTCGTCGACGAGGAGCCCGACAGCCCGCCGGCCGACAGCGAGCCGGTCGACGAGGCTGAGGTCGCCGACCGGATGGATCAGGTGCCCTGGTGGATCAGCCACGGCGAACAGATCGACGCGACCGCGCTGGCCAACCGCAAGAAGGCGCGCGAGGAGTTCAGGCGGAGCGGTCTTCCTGCGGGTTACGACACGTTCTGGGGCCACGTCGACGACGACCCGGTGTCGGTGGTGCCCATCGTACGGGGCGCCAGGCTCACACTCGACTGGTTGGACTTCGCGTTGCGCCCGGTGCGGACGCCACAGCGGCTACCGCTCATTCTCGGTGTGGTGGTGGCCGCCATCGCGGTGTTCGGCATCGTCGGCGGGTCACTGGCCCACCGGCTGGTGGTCTTCGCCACGAGCCTCGTCCTCGGGGTCGTGGTGGCGCTTGCCGTGCTTCTCCTCGCCATTCCGTACCGCCTGGCGGCAATCGGGGGCGCCGCCATGGCCGTAGTGAGCGTCGCGGCGTCGGCCACTCCCGCGATCCACGCGACACGCTGGTACGACGTCCTGGTAGGACTCGCGTTCGCGGGCGCTGGCCTGGTCGTCGCCGCGCTGTGGCCGCTCGTGCACGTGTGGCGCGTCGAACGGGACCTGTGGACGCGTCCGCACTTGGCGCTGGTCGCCGCTCTCCTGGAGTTCGGCGACTGCGTCGAGGCGGATCCTGCGCCACCGGACCGACGCCGTGCCGTGCAGGCCCTCGACCGCGCCGCGACCAGGTTCGAGTTCGCCTGGCATCGCGTGAACCGGACCGGCGTCGACGTCACCGATCGGCAGTTGCGCGGGTGGGCAGGCAGAATCCGCGCGGAGACGCGGGAGTTGCAGCGCTGGTTCGCGTTCGACGCACCGTCGAAGGTCCACCTGCTGCTGCGCACCTACCTGCTGATACAGGCGATCGTGAACCGCTACTCCCTCGACGACCACGAGGACCGCTGGGTCCGACACGGCAGCTGGCACCGACCGCCGACGTCGGCGGTCGCCCGGCTCTGGGCACGCGGCAAGCAGTCCGGTCGCTACCTGCGCCAATGCCTGCTCGCCGCCGTCCTCGCCATCGCCGCCCTGCTCCTGCTCGCGGTCACGGTGTGGGGCGCCGTGCCGACCTTCATCGGCACGCATGTCTCCCGCGAACTCGGCTCCGCGCTGACCTTCGACCCAACGATGCGCGTGTTCGTCGCGACGATCAGCCTGTCGTTGTTCGCGGTCGCCGGGCGCGCCTTCACCCACCGGCGTTGACCGATGAGCCGGCACAGGATCGACACGACACGTCCTAGCCGGGCCGGCCGGCCCGGCGTCGGGCGAACCGCCGCGCGGCGAAGCTGACCGCCGTGCTGCCGGCCGCCATGCCGAGCAGCACCAGAATCCCGCCGACCACCCACAACCCGCTGTCATCGGTCGACGCGGCCCGCCACGACCAGGCCGCCGTGAACGCCACGGTCATCACCGGCGCCACCAGCCACGGGCTGAGCCGCGTCCCGGCGAGCGCGGCCAGCACCACGAGCGTCAGCACGCAGCCGATCACCTGCCACGCCTCGTACGGGCCGCGGCTCGCGCCGGTCTGCGCGTCGACCGTGTACTCGGTGTCCCAGCCCAACCAGAGGATCCACACCCCGACCGTGGCCGCCGCCAGGAACACAACACCGAGCAGTGCGCGGGTACCCCTCGTCGCCGTCATCCGGCGATCATGCCCTGCCCGCCGCTGCACGGAAATACGCGCCGGCATCCCTGATCGACTGTTGCCTCGGTCGGTGGCGATCCTCTACGGTCTGCTCAGCGGTGGGCGGTGCGGTCCGCATCCGACCCGACACCGCCGGATGCCCGTCGTGCGGGCCGGGATGGTGGAGTCCCGGGTCGCCCCGTCGGCGGTGACCCGGCGGTCGTGTGACTCCCAGCTCGTCCCCGGGTCTGCCCGGGGTGGCTCCGTGTGGAGCCGACGGCGAGCCGGGGCACGCCGACCCACCGGGAGAGCCCCGTGTTCCTCAGCCCGCACGAGCAGGACCGCCTGCTCGTCCACGTCGCGGCGGATGTCGCCCGCGCCCGCCGCGAACGCGGCCTGCGCCTCAACTACCCCGAAGCCGTCGCGGTGATCACCGCGTTCCTCCTCGAAGGGGCCCGCGACGGGCGGTCGGTGGTCGACCTGATGTCTGCCGGCCGGGCGGTGCTCGGCCGCGACGACGTCCAGGACGGCATCCCCGAGCTGCTGAGGGAGGTGCAGGTGGAGGCGACGTTCCCGGACGGCACCAAGCTGGTGACGGTGCACCACCCGATCCCGTGATCCCCGGGGAGATCCTGCCGGCGGCCGACCCGGTCGAGATCAACGTGGGTCGTCCGGTGACCACAGTGCTCGTGGTCAACACCGCCGACCGCCCGGTGCAGGTCGGCTCGCACTACCACTTCGCCGAAGCCAACCCGGCGCTGTCGTTCGACCGGGGCGCGGCGTGGGGGCAGCGGCTCGCCGTGCCGGCGGGCACCTCGGTCCGGTTCGAGCCGGGCATCAGCCGCAGCGTCGACCTCGTACCGCTCGGCGGGGCACGGATCGTGCCGGGTCTGCGCGCGGAGTGCGCGGGACCGTTGGACCCGTCGCCGCACCCGCCCACGGCAGACGGGTCGCCGCGGTGAGCGCCGTGCGGCGGGACCGCTACATCGACCTGTACGGGCCGACGACCGGTGACCGGATCCGACTGGCCGACACCAACCTGCTCATCGAGGTGGAGACCGACCACTGCGTGGGCGGCGACGAGGCCGTCTTCGGCGGCGGAAAGGTGATCCGCGAGTCGATGGGGCAGGCTCGTGCCACCCGCGCCGAGGGGGCACTGGACACCGTCATCACCGGCGCGGTGGTGCTCGACCACTGGGGCGTGGTGAAGGCCGACGTGGGGCTGCGTGACGGACGCATCGTGGCGCTCGGCCGGGCCGGCAACCCCGACACCATGCCCGGTGTCCACCCCGACCTGGTCATCGGCCCGTCGACCGAGGTGATCGCCGGCAACGGGCGGATCCTCACCGCCGGCGCGGTCGACACCCACGTGCACTTCATCTGCCCGCAGATCGTCACCGAGGCCCTGGCCAGTGGCATCACCACGATGGTCGGCGGCGGCACCGGGCCAGCCGAGGGGACCCGCGCGACAACCGTCACCCCGAACGCCTGGCACCTGGCCCGGATGCACGAGGCGCTGGACACGATGCCGGTCAACGTGCTGCTGCTCGGCAAGGGCAACACCGTGTCGGAAGAGGCGCTGTGGGAACAGTTGCGGGCCGGTGCGGGCGGTTTCAAGCTGCACGAGGACTGGGGCACCACACCGGCGGCGATCGACGCCTGCCTGCGGGTGGCGGACGCGTCCGGGGTCCAGGTGTCGATCCACACCGACACGCTCAACGAGGCCGGGTTCGTCGCCGACACCCTACGGGCGATCGGTGGGCGGGCGATCCACTCGTACCACACCGAGGGAGCCGGTGGCGGGCACGCACCGGACATCATCATCGTGGCCGGCGAACCGAACGTGTTGCCGTCGTCGACCAACCCGACCCGGCCGTACACCGCCAACACCCTGGCCGAGCACCTGGACATGCTGATGGTCTGCCACCACCTCAACCCGTCCGTGCCGGAGGACCTGGCCTTCGCCGAGAGCCGGATCCGGCCATCGACGATGGCCGCCGAGGACCTCCTGCACGACCTCGGCGCGATCTCGATCATCGGTTCCGACGCGCAGGCAATGGGCCGGGTCGGCGAGGTGATCATGCGGACCTGGCAGAGCGCGCACGTGATGAAGGACCGGGTCGGCGCCCTGCCGGGTGACGGGGCCGCCGACAACCACCGGGCCCGGCGGTACGTGGCGAAGTACACCATCTGCGCCGCGATGGCCAACGGGTTGGAGGGGGAGATCGGCTCGGTCGAGCCGGGCAAGCTCGCCGACCTGGTGCTCTGGGACCCGGCGTTCTTCGGCGTCCGACCGCACCTGGTGCTCAAGGGCGGCATGATCGCGTACGCCCAGATGGGTGACGCCAACGCCTCGATCCCGACACCGCAGCCGATGCTGCCGCGGCCGATGTTCGGGGCGTACGGCGCGGCGGCGGCCGCCACCAGCCTGGCCTTCGTGGCCCCGGCGGCCCTGGAAGCCGGGCTCCGCCTGGACGTGCGCCGCCGGGTGGTGCCGGTGAGCGACGTGCGGTCGCGGGGCAAGGCCGACCTGCCGGAGAACGACGCGATGCCGCGCATCGAGGTGGACCCGGACACCTTCACCGTGCGGATCGACGGGCAGGTGGTGGAGCCGGACCCGGTGACCCGGCTGCCGATGGCCCAGCGGTACTTCCTGTTCTGATGGCGACGCCGAGCCTGCTGTTGTTGTTGGCCGACGGGCGTTTCCCGGCCGGGGCGCACGCGCACTCCGGTGGCCTGGAGGCGGCCGTCGCCGCCGGCCGGGTCACCGACCTGGCCACGTTGGAGGCGTTCCTGACCGGACGGTTGGCCACCGCCGGTCTGGTCGGCGCGGCGTTCGCGGCGGCCGCGCACCGGGCGGCGGCGCTGGCTGAGCCGTCCGTCCGGTCGGGGGCGCTGGCTCGGCTCGACGCGGAGCTGGACGCCCGTACCGCCGCTCCGGCATTGCGGGCGGTGTCGCGCCGACAGGGCCGGGCGCTGCTGCGTGCCGGCCGGGCCGTCTGGCCGGACGCCTCGTTCGCCGACCTGCCCGCGACGCCCGGTGGCCCACACCAACCGCTGGTGCTCGGGCTGCTCTGCGCGGCGGCCGGGCTGTCGCGCGTCGAGACCGCCACGATCTCCGCGTACGGGACGCTGACCGGGGCGGCCAGCGCCGGCGTACGTCTGCTCGGCCTCGACCCGTACCAGGTCCAGTCCCTGCTGGTCGGCCTGGCCGACGCCTGCGACGGCACGGCCGCCGACGCGGCGCGGGCCGCCGACGACCCACCGGAGCGGCTGCCGGCCGCCGCCGCTCCACTTGCCGACATCCATGCCGAAATCCATGCCACCTGGGAGGTGCGTCTCTTTGCGTCCTGACACCGTTGTGCCGAGCGCTGTGCCCGCCGTCGAACCGACCACGCCGCCGGTCACCCCACCCCACGATGAGACCGTTCCGCACACCCACCCGGAGCCGGGGGTGGACCCTCATCCGCCGTTGGCGCGTGCCGGTCGTGCCCTTCGGGTTGGCATCGGCGGCCCGGTCGGGTCCGGCAAGACGGCCCTGGTGGCCGCGCTCTGTCGTGCCTTCGCCGATGAGCTGCGGCTCGGCGTGGTGACAAACGACATCTACACCACCGAGGATGCCGACTTCCTCCGGCGGGCCGGAGTGCTGGACCCGGCCCGGATCCGCGCGGTGGAGACCGGCTGCTGCCCGCACACGGCGATCCGCGACGACATCGGCGCCAACCTGGACGCCGTCGACGAGCTGGCCGAGGCGGTCGGCCCGTTGGACCTGGTCCTCGTGGAGAGCGGCGGGGACAACCTGACCGCGACCTTCAGCCGGGGGCTGGTGGACCGGCAGATCTTCGTGGTCGACGTCGCGGGTGGGGACAAGGTGCCCCGCAAGGGGGGCCCCGGGGTCACCGCCGCCGACCTCCTCGTGATCAACAAGACCGACCTGGCGCCGATGGTGGGCGCCGACCTCGCCGTCATGGATCGTGACGCGCGGGCCCGGCGCGGCGACCTCCCGACCCTCTTCCTGTCCATCGTGGGAGACCCCACCGCGACGTCGGTCGCGGACTGGATCCGGCACGAGTTGGCCCACCACGCCGCCCTGCACCCGCTCGCCGCGCCGGTCGGTCCGGCCTGATGCGAGCGTTCGCCCGGCTGGTGGCGCAGGCCGACGGTCGGGGTGGGACGGCCCTGGTCGAGCTGCACGGCGAAACGCCGTTGCTGCTGCGCCAGACCCCGACCGACGCTGGTGTCGCCACCGTGTACCTGGTCGGCGGAGCGGCCGGACCGCTCGCCGGAGACGATCTGCGCCTGGAGATCGAGGTCGGCCCGGGCGCGGCGGTCCGGGTGCAGAGCGTCGCCGCCTCGATCGCCCTACCGGGTCGCGCGGGTGCCGTCTCCCGGGTGGCGGTACGGGCGGTGGTGCACGCCGACGCCACGCTGCACTGGCTCCCGGAACAGTTGGTCGCGGCGGCCGGCTGCGCGCACCTCGCCGAGTCCCGGATCGAGTTGGCCGCTGGTGCGACCCTGCGTTGGCGCGACGAGCTGATCTGCGGCCGGTACGGCGAGGTGCCCGGCGGCGCCGTCGTGCACACCCAGGTCGACTACGCGGGTCGACCACTGCTGCGCCAGTCCCTCGCGGTGGGACCGCACGCGCCGGGTTGGGCGGGCCCGGCGGTGCTCGGCGGTGCCCCGGCCACCGGGTCGCTGCTGGTGGTCGACCCGTCGCAACCCGCCGAACCGCCGACGGCCGAGGGCAGTGTCGCCCGGCTGCCGTTGGCCGGCGGTCCCGCGACACTGTGGACCGCCACCGCCCCCGACGCGCACACCCTGCGCGCCCACCTCCCGGCATAGCAGAACCGGCCACCGTCTGTGGTCCCGTCGGCCTCCGCTGGACTGTTGGTCCCGGCCGGTCCGTCCAGGCATCCTCAGTGAGATTGTCACCGTGCGGTTGTTGCGTGGGTCAGCGGTGGGGGTCAGCGGCGGTGCCGGCATCGACGCGATCGTCGCGACGGACGGGGTCGTGGTGACCGACCGGGTCGACTCGACGGGTGGGGTCGAGGCGGCCGATCAGGTCGTCGAGCTGACTCACCAGGTCGGCGGCCGGGGGCACCCCCAGCTCGCTGCTCTCCGTGATGCCCAACTCGGCGATGCTGGCCCGGACCCGCTCCTCCAGGCGGGCGTGCTCGCGGCGGCCCCGGGCGGTCAGGTACGCCCGGATGCGTCGACGGTCGATCGGATCGATCCGGCGGAAGACGAGGTTGCGGTCGACGAGCTGGTCGACGAGCTTGGTGAGGGTGCCCGGCGGCAGCGACGCCTCGGTGGACACCTCGCTCATCGGGTGACCCTCGCCGTCGGCGAGCAGGCAGAGCACCCGCCACGCCTCGATGCTGATCGCGTCGTCGGCCAGAACGGCGCCCAGCCGGCGGGAGAGCAGCCGTTCGGCGCGGGTGAGCGAGCGCAGCAGGTCGGCTGGCGCCCCGGGCACGTCTGACATGAAACTCCCTGGTCCGGTGGCCCTGTCATGGTAGCCAGTCGTCCCGGTCAGTGGTGAGCGCTGGTCTTCCGTCGTGGGCCGGACAATCATGTCCTCATGTCCGCGCCGGCACCGCCGTGGCTGACCGTCGACCGTGCCGTGGTCAGCATCGCGCTGGTCTACCCGATGCGCGGGCCGGCCGGCATGTTCGGCCCCACCTGCGAGCTCTGCGCGCAGCTCGCGGTGGAGGAGATCAATCGGTGCGGTGGCGTGCTGGGCCGGGAGGTGCGGCTGGTGCCGGTCGACGGTGGCGCGCCGCCGGTCGAGGTGGCCGCCGAGGTCGAGGCGTTGGTGTCGGTGGGAGCCGTGCAGGGGGTGACGGGGTGGCACATCTCCTCGGTGCGCCAGGCGTTGGCGCCCCGCGTCGCGCACCGGGTGCCGTACGTCTACACCGCACTCTACGAGGGCGGTGAGCGTACCGAAGGGGTCTTCCTGACCAGCGAGACGCCCGACGCCCAACTGTGGCCGGCGATGCGGCTGCTCGCCGGGGAGCAGGGCGTGCGTCGCTGGTTCGTGGTGGGCAACGACTACGTGTGGCCGCGCCGAACGTCGCGGGCGGCCCAGCGGTACGCGCTACGCGGCGGGGGGCAGGTGGTGGGTCGGCACTTCCTGCCGTTGGACGCGCACGACTTCACCGAGGTGTTGCGCCGCATCGAGCACAGTGACGCGGACGCGGTATTGATGCTGCTGGTCGGTGCCGACGCGGTGCGGTTCAACCGCGCGTTCGCCCGCTCCGGTCTGGACCAGCGTTGCCTGCGGCTGAGCACCCTGATGGACGAGAACATGCTGCTGGCCAGCGGCGCCGGCGCGACCCGGAGGTTGTACAGCACGGCGGGCTTCTTCGCCGGGCTGGTCACCCAGGAGAATCTCGACTTCCACGGCGAGTTCGCGCGGCGCTTCGGGGTGGAGGCACCACCGCTGGGCAGCCTGGGGGAGTCCTGCTACGAGGGCGTGATGCTGCTCGCCGCGCTGATCGGCCAGGCCCGCGCCCTCGACGTACGGGCCATCGAGACGGCCGCGGACACGGTCGCCTACCACGGGCCGCGGGGGCGGCTGCGGCTGCGCCAGCGGCACGTGCGTCAGCGCATCTACCTGGCCGAGGCCGACGGGCTCGACTTCACAGTGCTCGCCCAGCTCTGAACCGGGCACGGCAGTCGGCCCACCCGACCCTTGACAGCGGCACCCGACACCGCCCTAAGATACTTCCTGCGTGAAGTATCTGGCCCCGGGGTCGGATCTCACCATTGTGTGCCCACCGTCGGCGAATTCTCCGTCGACCATTGTGGTGGCACTTATCTTGCGTCTCTCCGAACGGCCGGCACCGTTTCCTCCCCACGGTGTCGGCCGTTTTTCGTGCGCGCCTCGACAGCCCCTCGGAAACAGTCAATTAAGGACCGGGAAACACCCGCGCAATCATGCCGGTCGACGCTTTCCCTGCCCATATCCGATCCGGTGCCCTGCGCGGCGTCCACCCGTCGACCTCGGCATCGCCCACGTCAGCTCCATCGGACCGCACCGACCGTCCTTTCGCCACTTGAGCGCACCGCAGGGAGAATAGATGTCATTATTCCGGGGCCGCCGCATCCTGGCGGGTGCCATGACAGTGGTCGCCGCGGCCGCGATGACCGCGTGCGGCAGCAAGACCACCGACGAGGGCGGCACGACCGGCGTCACCGCCGACGTCTCCGGCGACACCGTCAAGGTGGGCCTGCTCAACTCGCTCTCCGGGACCATGGCGATCAGCGAGGTCACCGTCCGCGACTCCATCATGCTCGCCGTCGAAGAGATCAACGCGGCCGGCGGTGTCCTCGGCAAGAAGATCCAGCCGGTCGGTGAGGACGGCGCCTCCGACTGGCCCACCTTCGCGGAGAAGGCCGAAAAGCTGATCTCCGAGGACCGGGTGGCCGCCGTCTTCGGCTGTTGGACGTCGGCCAGCCGCAAGGCGGTCAAGCCGGTGTTCGAGAAGAACAAGGCGTTGCTGTTCTACCCGGTGCAGTACGAGGGTCTGGAGCAGTCGCCCTACATCTTCTACACCGGAGCGACGACAAACCAGCAGATCGTTCCCGGGCTCGACTATCTCAAGTCACAGGGCGCGAAGTCGGTCTATCTGGTCGGCAGCGACTACGTCTTTCCCCGGACCGCCAACAAAATCATCAAGGCGTACGCCACCGCGAACGGGATGACGGTGCTGGGTGAGGATTACGCGCCCCTCGGGTCGACCGAGTTCGGCACCATCGTCAACAAGGTCAAATCCTCCGGCGCGGACGCGGTGTTCAACACCCTCAACGGTGACAGCAACGTGGCCTTCTTCAAGGAATACAAGTCGGCCGGTCTGACCGCCGCCGCGATGCCTGTGGTGTCGGTGTCGATCGCCGAGGAAGAGGTCAAGGGCATCGGCACCCAGTACCTGGAGGGCCAACTGACGGCCTGGAACTACTACCAGACCACCCCAGGCGCGGCGAACTCGAAGTTCGTGGCCGCGTACAAGGCGAAGTACGGCGCGGACAAGCCGACGAGCGATCCGATGGAGGCCGCCTACGTCGGCGTCCACCTATGGAAGGCGATGGTCGAGAAGGCCGGCGCCTTCGACGTGGAGAAGGTCCGTTCCGCCTCGGACGGGATCACCTTCGACGCGCCGGAGGGTCTGGTCACCGTCGACGGCAAGACCCAGCACATCGCCAAGACCGCCCGGATCGGCAAGATCGGCGCGGACGGTCTGATCACCGAGGTGTGGAACTCCGGCAAGCCGGTCGCGCCGGACCCGTACCTCAAGACCTACCCGTGGGCGAGCGGCCTGAGCTGACGACGCCGGCCCGGGCGGAACGCGTTGCCGCGCGCTCCGCCCGGGCCACCCGACCAGCAGTTCGGAGTACCCACCGTGACAGTCCTCTTCGGTCAACTCTTCACCGGCATCAGCATCGGCGCGGTGCTGCTGCTCATCGCGCTCGGCCTCGCGCTGACCTTCGGCCAGATGAACGTGATCAACATGGCGCACGGTGAGTTCATCATGGCCGGCGCGTACACCACCTACGTGCTGCAACAGAGCATCACCGGCGCCGGCCTGTCGCTGGTGGTCGCGCTGCCGGTGGCGTTCGTGGTCGCCGGCACCATGGGTGTCCTGCTGGAGGTGCTGCTCATCCGCCGGCTCTACGCCCGACCACTGGACACCCTGCTGGTCACCTGGGGTGTGTCACTGATGTTGCAACAACTGGCCCGGGACATCTTCGGCAGCCCGAACGTGCAGACCCGCGCGCCCGAGCTGCTCACCGGCAACGTGGCGCTGCCCGGCGGGCTGACCATCGCCAACAACCGGCTGTTCATCCTGGCCCTGGCGTTGGCCGCCGTCGCGGCGCTCACCCTGGCGCTGCGGCTCACCCCGCTCGGGCGTCGTATCCGCGCGGTGGTGCAGAACCGCGATCTCGCCGCCGTGTCCGGCGTCGCCACCGCCCGGGTCGACCGGACGACCTTCTTTCTCGGCTCCGGCCTGGCCGGGCTCGCCGGGGTGGCCCTCACCCTGCTCGGTCCGATCGGCCCGACAATGGGCACCAACCTGATCATCGACGCCTTCCTGGTCGTCGTGGTCGGCGGGATCGGCCAGCTCAAGGGCAGCGTGATCGTCGCCTTCGCCCTCGGCGTGCTCCAGGCCACCGGGGAGTACCTGACCACCCTCAGCGTCGCCAAGGTGATCGTGTTCGTGGCGATCGTCGCGTTCCTCCAGTGGCGGCCACAGGGCCTGTTCACCCTGCGGACCAGGAGCCTCGCATGACCGCCGTCACCCCCGCGCCACCCGACACAGCCGTCCGCCCGGCGCCCGCCGGGGCCGTACCACCGGGCCGGCCCGCCGGCCGCTCGCGACTGCGGACCCTGGCCGGCTTCGCCTTCGGCGCGGCGCTGCTGTTCGCCGTCGCACCGCTGGCGCTGTCGGACTTCCGGCTGGCGCTGCTCGCCAAATACCTCTGCGTCGCCATGGTCGCGGTCGGTATCGGGATCGCCTGGGGCCGGGGCGGGATGCTCACCCTCGGCCAGGGCGTCTTCTTCGGCCTCGGCGGCTACGCGATGGCCATGCACCTCAAGCTCGCCGACGCGGGCCCGGGTGGGATGCCCGACTTCATGCAGCTGTACGGGCAACTCGACGAGCTGCCACTGTGGTGGCGGCCGTTCGCCAGCCCGTGGTTCGCGCTGCCCGCCACTGTGCTGCTGCCGATGGCTGTCGCCTTCGGGCTCGGCTCGCTGGTCTTCCGCCGCCGGGTCCGCGGCGCGTACTTCGCCATCCTCAGCCAGGCCCTCGCCGCTGCGATGGTGATCCTGCTGATCGGTCAGCAGGGCACCACGGGCGGCACCAACGGGCTCACCGACATCAAGGGCTTCTTCGGTTACGACCTGGACGATCCGGTCAACCAGCGGATGGTGTACTTCATCATCGCCGGCACGCTGCTGGCGTTGCTCGCGCTGACCCGTCAGCTCATCCACAGTCGCTACGGCGAGCTGTTGGTGGCGGTCCGCGACGGTGAGGAACGGGTCCGCTTCCTGGGCTACGACCCGGCGTCGGTCAAGCTGGTGGCGTACGTGGTCGCGGCGGGCATGGCCGGGCTGGCCGGTGCGCTGTTCGTGCCGGCGGTGGGCATCATCTCGCCCGCGCTGATCGGCATCGTCCCGTCGATCGAGTTCGTCATCGGCGTCGCGGTGGGCGGCCGGGCGACAGTGCTCGGGCCGGTGCTCGGCGCGGTGGCGGTGGCCTGGGCGCGTACCGCCCTCTCCGAGCGTTTCCCGGGCACCTGGACGTACCTTCAGGGGTTGCTCTTCGTGGTCGTGGTGGCGTTCCTTCCCGGTGGCCTGGCGTCGCTGTGGGCGTTGACCCGCCGCCGTGAGGTGGGCGCGCCGCCGCTGCGGCGCGGGTGGTTGTCGGTGGGTCGACGACGGGCCGAGCGGACGGAGGTGCCGGCGGCATGAGTGGCGAGCGGTTGGACGGGTTGTCCGTCCGTGACGTGCGGGTCAGCTTCGACGGTTTCACCGCCGTGGACGGCGTCTCGTTGGAGGTGCCCGCCGGCGACATCCGGTTCCTGATCGGACCGAACGGCGCCGGCAAGACCACGCTGGTCGACGCGATCACCGGCCTGGTCCGGGCCACCGGCTCGGTCCGGTTCGGTGACGAGGAACTGCTCGGCCGGCCGGTGCACCGGATCAGTCGGCTCGGTATCGGCCGGACCTTCCAGACCTCGACGGTCTTCGAGGAGCTGTCGGTGTTGCAGAACCTCGACATCGCCGCCGGCGCCCGGCGCAGCTGGGCGACCCTGGCCCGCCGCCGCCGGGGCGTCCCGGACGCGGTCGCCGCCGCGTTGGAGACCATCGGACTGGCCGCGCGGGCCGCGCACCTCGCCGGGACGCTCGCGCACGGCCAGAAGCAGTGGCTGGAGATCGGCATGCTGCTGGTGCAGGACGCGCGGCTGCTGCTGCTGGACGAGCCGGTGGCCGGGATGAGCCACGAGGAACGCGACGCCACGGGCGCCCTGCTGGAGACGGTGAGTCGGGATCGCACTGTCGTGGTGATCGAGCACGACATGGACTTCCTGCGTCGGTTCGCGCGCAGCGTCACAGTGCTGCACGCCGGCCGGGTGCTCAGCGAGGGCACTGTGGCGCAGGTCCAGGCGGACCCGCGCGTGCAGGAGGTCTACCTTGGCCACCCGGTCGACGCCGGGTCGGCCCGTACCGGCCGGGAGGCATGATGCTGACACTGCGCGGGGTGCACGCCGGGTACGGGCGCTCTCGGGTGCTGCACGGGGTCGACCTGGCGGTCCCGCCCGACGGGGTGGCCGCCGTCCTCGGGCACAACGGCGCCGGCAAGAGCACCCTGCTGCGGGTCGCGGCCGGGCTGCTGCGCCCGAGCGCCGGCACCGTCGAGCTGGACGGCGAGGACGTCACCCGCGCCGGCCCGCACGAGCGGGTGGCGCGGGGAATGGCGTACGTCCCGCAGGGTCAGCAGTGCTTCCCGCACCTGACGGCGGCAGAGAACCTGCGGCTGGTCGCGGACGGCCGGCGCGACGGGGCGGTGGCCACCGCGGAGGTGCTGGACCTGTTTCCGGCGCTACGCCCGCTGCTGCGGCGTCGGGCCGGGCTACTCTCCGGCGGTCAGCGCCAGCAGCTGGCCGTCGCCCGTGCCCTGATCACCCGGCCGCGGCTGCTGATGCTCGACGAGCCGACCGAGGGCATCCAGCCGTCGGTGGTGGCGGAGATCCAGGAGCGGATCGTCGAGCTGACCCGGCAGTCCGGTTTCAGTGTGCTGCTCGTCGAGCAGCACCTGGGTTTCGCGTTGCGGGTGGCGGACCGCTACCACGTGCTGGAGTCGGGCCGGGTCACCTCGCACGGCGACGGGGGTGTCACGGCGGAGCGGGAGGTCCGGGCGGCCCTGGCGGTCTGATCGGCGGGGCGCTGGTCAGGGCTGGACGCGGCTGAGGAAGTCGCGAACCAGCCGGACGACCTCGTCGAGGTGCGTCTCGAGCAGCCAGTGCCCGCCGTCGAGCAGGTGCAGCTCGGCGTCGGGCAGGTCCCGCAGGTACGCGCGGGCGGCGCCCTCCGGCATGTAGCCGTCGTGCGGTCCCCACACGATCAGCGTGGGCGGCCGGTGGGTCCGCAGGTACTCCTGCTGGCGGGGGAACCACGCGACGGTGCTGCCCTGGTCGGCGAGGAGGCGCAGCCAGGCGTCGCGCCGCCGGGGTTCCCGCACCAGCGCACCGGAGAGCCGCCACAGATCGGGGCTGACCCGGTCGGTCAGCCGGTCCGGCAGCTCGCCCAGGAATTCACGCCGGAAGCCCTCCTCCGTGATCGCGGTGGCCAGCTGCTCCCGGCCCTCGTCGGTCGGGTCACGCCAGAATCGTTTCAGCGGCTCGTACTTGGGTCCGTGCTGGTCGGGGTAGATGTCGCCGTTCTGGATGACGAGGCCGGCGACCCGCCCCGGCGCTGCCATCGCCAGTCGCAACCCGAACTGGCTGCCGTAGTCCTGGAGGTAGACCACGTAGCGGGTGAGCCCCAGTGTGTCGACGAAGCGTTGGAGCAGGTCGGCGTGGGCGTCGAAGGTGTACGCGAACCGGCTGGGATCGGGCAGGTCGCTGTAGCCGAAGCCGGGGTAGTCGGGTGCGATGGCGCGCCAGCGGTCGGCCAGCGCGGGCAGCAGGTGGCGAAACTGGAACGACGACGACGGGTACCCGTGTGGCAGCAGCACGACCGGCGCGTTGACGGGACCGGCCTCGCGGTAGAAGATCGTGATGCCGTCGACCTCGACCGTCCGGTGCCGTACAGCGATGTCGGCCATGACCTCTCCTGACACGTCACGGGTTGGTGGGCTCCCTTGACCGTGCCAGAAGTCCAGTCGTCATGAGGTGGCATCGCCGCGGCCGGTCAGGCCGTTGGCGCGGGCCCGGTCGAGTCGCGGACCACCAGCAGGTGGCCGGTGGGACGACGGCGGGGGCGGGTCGTGCGCGGCTTGAGCGCGAGGGTGAGTGCCGTGCGGCCCATCTCGGTCATCGGCAGGCGGATGGTGGTGAGGCTGGGTGCGAGGTCGGCCGCCACGGAGACGTCGTCGAAGCCGACCACTGACATCCGCGCCGGCACCGGCACCCGGCGGGACCGCAGGGTCGACAGCACGCCCATGGCCATCACGTCGTTGAGCGCGATGATCGCCGTCGTCTCGGGATGGTCGTTGAGGATCTGTTCGGCGGCGGCCCGGCCACCGCCGCGGGTGAAGTCGCTGTGTACGACGGCGAGGTCGGCGGGGGATCGCCCGCGCTGCCGCAGGGCCGATGACACTCCGGCCAGCCGGTCGGCGACGGTGGTGAGGCCGGCGCTTCCCGCGGCGACCGCGATCCGCTGGTGGCCGAGATCCATCAGGTGCTGGGCGAGGGCGTGGCCGCCGGCCTCGTTGTCCGGCAGGACCGCGTCGACGCCGAGCGCGTGCCGTCCGATGGCGGCGGCCCGTCCGCCGTGGTCCTGGAACGCGTCCAGTTCGGCGCGGGCCGCGCTCTCCATCCGCGGGTCGTCGTACCCGGAACCGCTGATCAGGACGATGCCAACCCGCTGGGCGATCAGGTGGCGCAGCTGTTGCAGCTCGTAGCCGGGGTCGCGGCCGGACTGGCAGATCTGCACCAGCAGCCCCTGTTCGGCGGCGAGTTGGATGACCCCGGCGGCGATCTCGGAGAAGTACGGGTCGTCGATCTGATGGACGATCAACCCCACTGTGGAGGTGGCGCCGCTGGCCAGGGTGCGGGCGTGCGGGTTGGCCACGTAGCCCAGCTCCCGGGCGATCTGCCGGATCCGGCCGGCGACCTCGGCGCTGACCCCTGCACGGCCGGCGAGGGCGCGGGAGGCGGTCGCCAGTGAGACGGCCGCGTGTTCGGCGACGTCCGCGAGGCGCGGGCGCCGGCTGGCCCTGGGCAATCCGCAACCCTCCGGAAACATTCGTGTCACCCGATCTATTGCGAGTGACATTGATCGAAGCCTAGGGTACGTAAGCGCTTACGTAAGCGCTTACGTGACCGGCATCCGGCATGCCGCGAAACGAGGTGACAGCCATGTCCAGGGCCCGACGAGCGGCCATCTCCCTGCTGACGATTGGCGCACTGACCGCCGGTACGCCACCGGCGCAGGCGGATCGGGGCAGCTCACCCGACGTCCACCCGGCGCTGCGCGCGCACCTGGTCGCCGCGTACGACTTCGACCACCCGGTGCCCGGCGACCCCGCCCTCGAACGCGACCAGGGCCGTTCCGGCACCGAGATCGAGCTGATCAACGGCGGCGCCGCCATGCGGGTGCCGGACCGCGCCTACCGGGGCAGCCGCAACGCGGTGCAGACCCGGCAGGTCGACCCCACGGTTGCTGGCAACGACGACTGGAAGGCCGGCACCTGGTCGGCCAGCGGGGTGCGGACGCTGCGCGCCTTCAGCGCCACCGCGGGCACCACGGTCATGGGCTGGTTCAAGCTGAACATGGACAGCCCGTTGCCCAACTCCACCACCGCAGACCCGGACGACAGGTACAACGCCATCGGGCTGGCCGGAGTGTTGACCGGCGACTCCGACGGCCACGGCGTCCGCGCCCTGCTGGAGCTGATCGACGTCGACGGGCAGCTGCGCCTCGTCGCGCTCGGCCGGCGGCTCGACGGCGGCAACTCGCAGACCTTCGCCGCCACCCAGGACTGGCGCGAGCTGCTGCCGGTGGGGGAGTGGGTGCACCTGGCCGCCACCTTCGACTTCGACACCGGCGCGCTCGCCCTCTACCGCAACGGCGAACCGGTGGACGGCTTCTACACCCGCGCCGATGACCCGTGGCTGGTGTCCGGGCCGGGCCCGCACCTGACCACCGCGTCCGACCCCCGGGGCATCAAGATCGGCGGCAGTTTTCCCCAGGACACCCTGGAACGCAACCCGTGCGACTGCCGGATGGACGGCCTGATGTTTTTCGACAGTGTGGTCTCCGCGACCGACGTGCGGAGGCAGTACCACCACCTTGCCCGCTGACCACCCTCGGCACCGTCCCACCGAGAAGGAGACACGCGTGCGCACCCTGCACCGCCGCGCCGGCACCGTCCGCCGGCCCACAGTGAGGGCCGGCCTCACCGCCCTCGTGCTGATCCTGTCCACACTGGTCGCCACGCCCGCGCGGGCCGCCGACGCGGTCTACGACCCGATCCCCGAGATGCCGGTCCAGTCCCGTCTCGGGCTGGTCCTCAGCGAGTACGCCAGCTTCCCCCAGTCGTACCCCACACCGGCGCCGACCGACGCGCGGCTGATGCGTACCGCGCGGATCAACACCATCATGGAGGTGCCCGACGGCTCCGGCCGGCGGGCGGTGCCCGACCTCAACGGCAGCCTCTACCTGGTCGAGGGCGGCGTGCCACACGTCTACCTGGACGTGGCCGCGACGTTCGCACCGCGGTTCTTCTCCGGTCGTGGGCTGGGCCAGGGCTTCGGGTACGTCGCGTTCCACCCGGAGTTCGGGGTGAACGGGCGGTTCTACACCATCCACACCGAGTTGGCGTCCACGACCACCGCCACCCCGGACTTCGCCCAGCCCAACACGCTCTTCCACGGGGTCATCACCGAGTGGACGGCGACCGATCCGGCCGCCGCCACCTTCGTCGGTACGCACCGCGAGGTGCTGCGCATCGGCTTCGGCGGCCAGATTCACGGCATCCAGGAGATCAACTTCAACCCCACGGCCAAGCGCCACGACCGCGACTACGGCCTGCTGTACCTCGCGGTCGGCGACGGTGGCCAGGGCGCCCGCAACACCGACCCGCAGAACCTGGCCCTGCCCCACGGCAAGCTGCTGCGGATCGACCCACGGGGCACCAACTCCGCGAACGGGCGCTACGGCATCCCGCCGACGAACCCGTTCGTCGGCCGGGCCGGCGCGCTCGGCGAGCTCTACGCAGTGGGTTTCCGGGACCCGCACCGGTTCAGCTGGGACCGGGCGACCGGCCGGATGTACCTCGGGCACATCGGCGAACACGCCGTCGAGGCGATCTACGAGGTCCGCGCCGGGGACAACTTCGGCTGGAGCGAGCGCGAGGGCTCGTTCGTCTTCGACAAGACCGCCACCAACCCCTGCGACCGGCTGCTCCCGCTGCCCGCCGACGACGCCAGCTACGGCTACACCTACCCGGTCGCCGCGTACGACCACGACCCCGCCGCCGGCTGGAACTGCACCGACGATGTCGGTGTCGCGGTGGCCGGCGGCTTCGTCTACCGGGGGCGGGCGCTGCCCGCGCTGCGGGGCAAGTACGTCTTCGGTGACCTGGTCGACGGCCGGGTGCTCTACACCGAGGCCAGCGAGATGCGCCGGGGACGGGGACTGGCCACAATCCACCAGCTCGCGCTCTTCAACGCGGCGGGCACCCCGGTCCGGATGCGCGAGCTGTCGTCGCCGGGCGCGCCCGGCGACCCCAACCGGGTGGACCTGCGCTTCGGCACCGACGCCGCCGGTGAGCTCTACGTCCTCGCGAAGGCCAACGGGAAGGTCTGGAAGGTGACCGGCACCAGGGAGTTCGCCAGCGGCGACGTCGGAGACGTCACAGTGCGCCGCACCGCCGGGGCCGCGAACTGGGCGCCGGTGACACCGGCGAAGTGGCAGTTCACCCGCGACCAGGTCATCCTGGCCGAGGCCGGGGAGAGCCGACCGGGTCCGCGCCGGCCCTTCGAGTACGCCGTGCTGACCAACGGCCCGGCGTGGTCGTCGGTGCGGGTCGACGCCCAGGTACGACTCGACACACCGGTGGAGGTCACCAACCGGGACGTGATCATCGTCTTCGGCTGGCGCTCGGACACCGAGTTCTACTACGCCCACCTCTCCACCGACAACACGATCTATCCGCACAACGGCATCTTCAAGGTGAACAACGCCGACCGGGAGCGCATCGACCACCAGTGGAACGGCCGGTCCCGGGGCGCCAACCCGGCGATCACCGACGCCGACTGGCACCGCGTGCGGGTGGTGCACCTGCCGGCCACCGGTGAGATCGCCGTCTACGTCGACGGGCACCGGGACCCGCTGCTGACCGCGAAGGACACCACGTTCGGCTCGGGGCGGGTCGGCTTCGGCTCGTTCGACAACGTGGGCCGACTGCGCAACCTGACCGTCACCGGCACACCGGCCGGAACCGGGTCGCGGTCGAGCTAGACCGCCCCGTAATGGAGGGACAGCCCGGTGGCGGCCCGGTCGGCGGTGATCTGCAGCATGCTTCCCAACATCGTCGCCCGGTCCGTCACCAGGGCCGTCCCGTCGCGCGCGTACGTGATTCGGTCGCTGACCAGCACCGGCGCTCCCTCGGCCTCGTCCAGATGCCGGGCCGCTGCCGCGCTCAACACCTC
This sequence comes from Micromonospora sp. NPDC005171, assembly GCF_040608575.1. Classification (NCBI taxonomy): domain Bacteria; kingdom Bacillati; phylum Actinomycetota; class Actinomycetes; order Micromonosporales; family Micromonosporaceae; genus Micromonospora; species Micromonospora sp. NPDC005171. The sequence goes on from NZ_JBEXIM010000011.1 coordinate 63,855, forward strand.
CGGCCGGATCGTCTCCGCGGCCCGGGCCACCACCAGCCCGAGGTCGGCCAGGGCCGCGTACAACGATGTGCCGGTGAAGTCCACGTCGTGCAACCGGCTCGCGTGCGGCTCCCGTACCCAGGAAATCTGATGGATGGCGCGGCGGCCAGCGAACGCGCGGACCCGTTCGAGACGCAGGCCCGTCTCGGCCTCGCGGACCCGCAACCGGGCCGCGACGCGCGAGGGCACGCGGCGCTGCGCGCGGGAGATCACCGTCGTGTGGACCTCGTGGCCCTGCTCGCGCAGGTCGTCGCCGAAGCTCCGCAAGGATCCCAGCTGGTACGCCGCGTGGGCCGGTGCGACGAAGGTGCCCTTGCCGGGTTGCTGGACGATCAGCCCCTCGGCGCTCAGTTCGCGCAGGGCCTGCCGCAGTGTCATCAGTGTGACGCCGTACGCCGTGCTCAGCTCGCGTTGCGCGGGCAGCGCCTCGCCCGGCACGTAGTGGCCGTCGCGGATCTTGGCGGCGAGGTCGGCGGCGATGGCCCGATAGCGTGCCACTGGTCTGCCTCCCGATGCGTCGACTGTCCCCTCCCGTCATCGACGGCCACCGCCGATCATCGCACGGGGGCCACCTCGGACAGCGCGGCCCGCAGCGACGCCACGAAGGCGCCCACCTCGGCGGGGCTCGCCCCGTCGAGGATGCGCCGCATGACCGCCGCGCCGACGATGACTCCGTCGGCGACCGCCGCCGCCTCGCCCGCCTGCTCCGGGGTGGAGATGCCGAAGCCCAGCAACACGGGTAGGTCGGTGACCTGCTTGAGCCGGGCGGCCAGCGTGACGGCCGACGGCGCGAGCCGATCGCGTTCGCCGGTCGTGCCCATGACCGAGATGGCGTACACGAAACTCTGGCTGCGCCGGCCGATCTCGGCGAGCCGGTCGTCCGGCGTGGCGGGCGAGGCGAGCAGACTCACCTGGACGCCCGGCACGTCCAGTCCGGCCAGCTCGTCGAGGGGCAGGTCGGGCACGATCAGCCCGGTCACCCCGGCCGCCGTGAGCGTGTCGCCGAACCCCGGCCGCAGCGCGATGTTGGCGTACGTGCTGGCGACGACGGGGATGCCTACCCGCGCTCCGGCGAGGTCTGCCAGAACCGAGGCGGGCGTGGTACCTCGGGCGAGCGCCGCGTCCGAGGATTCCTGAATGGTGCGGCCGTCCACAGTGGGATCGGAGAACGGCAGCCCGACCTCGATCATGTCGGCTCCGGCCTGCTCGAAGGCGCTCAGGAACGCCGTCCAGCCTGGCACGATCCCGCCGGTGACGTAGGGCATCAGCAGCTTCATCCGAGGTCCGCCTCCGCGATCAGGGTGGTCACGTCCTTGTCGCCGCGCCCCGAGAGGGTGACGAGCACCGTCGATCCGCTGGGCAGCTCCGGCGTGCCGGCGGCGCGTACGACCCAGGCGATCGCGTGGGCCGACTCGATGGCGGGCAGCACGCCCTCCGCCCGCGCCAGCCGGACTGCGGCCGCGACCGCCTCCTCGTCGGAGGCGGTGACGTACCGGGCGCGCCCCAGATCGCGCAGGTACGCGTGCTCGGGGCCGACGCCCGGGTAGTCCAGCCCGGCCGCGACCGAGTGCGCCTCCTTGATCTGCCCGTGCTCGTCCTGGAGGAAGAGCGACTGGAAACCGTGCAGGACGCCCACCTCCCCGTTCGCCGCACCGGAGCCGCCCTCGGCTTCCACCCCGACGAGCTTCGCCGACGTCTCGACGAACCCGGCGAACGTGCCCGCCGCGTTGCTGCCGCCGCCGACGCAGGCGACCACGTAGTCGGGGGTGGCAGCGGGCAGTTCGGCCGCGCACTGCCGCCGGGCCTCGTCACCGATGACGCGCTGGAACTCACGGACCATCGTCGGATAGGGGTGCGGACCGATGACCGAGCCCACGCAGTAGTACGCCTCGTCGGCGTCTGTCACCCAGTGGCGCATGGCCTCGCTGGTGGCGTCCTTCAGCGTTCGGCTGCCGGTGGTCACCGGAACGACCTCGGCGCCCAGCAGCCGCATCCGGAAGACGTTGTGCGCCTGGCGTTGCACGTCGCGTTCGCCCATGAAGACCTTCACCGGTAAGCCCAGCAGGGCACCGGCCGTCGCCGTCGCGACGCCGTGCATGCCCGCTCCGGTCTCGGCGATCAGGCGCGTACGGCCCATGCGTCGGGCCAGCAACGCCTGCCCGAGGACGTTGTTGATCTTGTGTGATCCGGTGTGCGTCAGGTCTTCCCGCTTGAGCAGCACCGTCACGCCGAGTTCGCCCGACAGCCGCAGGGCTGGCGTCAGCGGGGTCGGCCGTCCCACGTGCGCCGACAGCAGCGCGGCGAAGCTGCCCCGGAACCCGGGATCAGCCCACGCCTGCGAGAAGGCGTCGGCGACCGCCTCGCAGGCCGGGATCAGGGACTCCGGCACGTACCGCCCGCCATAGCTTCCGTACCGCCCCGAAATCACTGAGGGCCGTGCTGTTATAGAACTCATGTGGCAGTTATAGAACAGATGGGTTCAACCTGGCAACAGGAGATGCGCCGGGGTCATCCGTCGACCTGCTCCGCGGCACCCGGTCCGCTTCGTAGAATTCCTGTCATGCCGGAGATCGTCGAGTTGCTGGCCTCGCCCGTGCACCGCTTCCTGGGCCGGCCCGCCGACGGCCCGGCAGCGGCCCCGCCCGGGGAGCTGGTCGACGTCGTCCGGATCCGAGCCGGCCTCGGCATCGTCGGCGACCGGTACTTCGGCCAACAGGCACACCGCGACGCCAGCGTCACAGTCATCGCCCAGGAGTCGCTGCCGGCCGGCATCGGCCTGGCCGAGGTGCGGCGCAACATCCTCACCACCGGGATCGCCGTGGACGAGTTGATCGGCAAAGTGCTGGTGCTGGACTCCGGCGACGGCCCGGTCAGCCTGCGGGTCAACCGGGCGGCCCGGCCGTGCGCCTGGATGGACGTCACCGTCGGCCCGGGGGCGTGGAAGGCGCTGCGCACCACCGGCGGCATCCGCTGCACACCCCTCAACGACGGCACCCTGCGCGTCGGCCCGATCGACGCCGTCGTGAGCTGAGGAAAGGGCTCGACGTCAGCACACCCGGACCGGCATGGTGTGCACCGGACAACGGCCGCCTGGGCGGTCGACGCAGCGCTCGGGGAAGGCGGCGGCAGTGGAACACACGCTGACGGATCAGCTGGTCGACGACCACACCATCCTGCAGGTGGTCGTCGGTTCCCGCGCGTTCGGGCTGTCCAGCGCCACCTCGGACACCGACCGACGCGGGGTGTACGCCCTGCCGGCCTCGACGTTCTGGGGGCTACGGAAACCCGCCCGGCACCACGACGGGCCGCTCGACGAGCAGGTGCGGTGGGAGGTGGAGAGGGTCTGCGCGCTCGGGCTGGCGGCGAATCCCACGGTCCTGGAGGTGCTGCACTCTCCGCTGGTGGAGACGTGCACCCCGCTGGGTGCGGAACTCCGGGCACTCACGCCGGCTTTCCTGTCCCGGCGGGCGGCCGACACCTATCTGCGGTACGCCACCGCGCAGTTCGGCAGGGCCGAGCGCGGGATTGCCCGCACCGGCGTTCCGGCGTGGCGGCACGTGATGCACCTGATCCGACTGCTGACCGCCGGGGGCGACCTGGTCCGCGCCGGCCGCCTGGTGCTGGACGTGGGCGCGGACCGGGACCGGCTGCTGGCGGTCAAGGCGGGTGAGGTGCCCTGGGCCGAGATCGTCGCCTGGCGGGACCGGCTGGTGAGCCGGATGACGGCCGACCTGGCCACCAGCCCGTTACCCGACCAGCCCGACGAGGCCAGGGTCGACCAGTGGTTGATCTCGGTCCGGGAACGCTCCGTACGGTGCGCGGCGTGACGGCCTGGGAGGGCGCGGGCCTGCCGGTCGGCGTCGATCTGACGGGCATCGTCGCCGAGCAGGCGCACCCGCTGGTGTTCGCCACCGTCTCCGGCGCCCACCTGTACGGGTTCCCCTCCATCGACTCGGACGTGGACCTGCGCGGCGCGCACCTCCTTCCGGTGCGGGACCTGATCGGGTTGACGCAGCCGAGCGAGACCCACACGGTGATGACCGACCGAGGCGGCGTGGAGCTGGACCTGGTCACCCATGACCTGCGCAAGTTCGTGCGGCTGATGCTGCGTCGCAACGGGTACGTGCTCGAACAGTTGCTGTCACCGCTGGTGGCGCACACCACCGCGGTGCACGCGGCATTGGTCGAGCTGGCGCCGCTGGTGCTGACCCGGCACCACGCGCACCACTACCGCGGCTTCGCTGCCGGCCAGCGGCGGCTGTTCGATACGACCGGCGAGCTGAAGCCACTGCTCTACGCCTTCCGGGCGCTGCTCACCGGCGTCCACCTGATGCGCACCGGCCGGATGCTGGCGCACCTGCCGAGCCTGCTGCTTGCCGAGGCCGCGCCGGCGTACCTCGCTGAGCTGATCGCGGCGAAGCGGTCCGCCGAACACGGCGGGCTGGACGGCCTGGTCACGGGCCCGGTCCTCGGCCGGGACCTCGCCGAGCTGACGGCGCGGCTCGACGAGGCGCAGCAGGACAGCCGGCTGCCGGAGCAACCCGCCGGGGCGGCACAGCTCGACGAACTGGTGGTGACGGCCCGGCTGGCCGAATCGGCGAGGTGACGCCGCGGCGAGCCGATGCGTGGTAGAACCAAACCGCGCATCGGCTCGTGGGTCTCCGGGCAGCCGGAGCCTTGCCGGACGGGACCTCATCCGAACAGAGGTGGTGCAGTGGACCTCGAGCTCCGGCAGCTCATCGAGGAGCTGCGGGCTGAGCTGGCCGATCTGCCGGACAGCCTGGCGTACGCCGAGTTCGGCGAGGGAGCGGCCATCGACGCCGTACCGGCGGGGCTCCCGGCCGACCTGCGGGACCTCCTGTTGGTGGCCGACGGGCTGCGGGCGGGTCGGGTCGAGCTGGCGTCCTTGTCGACCCTCCCGGGGATCCAGTACCACCTGGACTACGCGCCGGACTTCTCGTCCATCCCGCAGGACCGGGCGGGCTGGCTGGTGGTCGGCACCCGCAGCGACGAGCCGATCTTCATGGATCGTGGCACGGGAGCGATCTGGTACTTCCCCCCGAACGGCACCGAGTGGTTCATGTCCGAGGCGTTCGAGGAGCTCGCCCCCGACGTGGAATCCTTCGTGGACTACTACCTGCTCGGGCCGGGTTACGCCGACCTGACCCCGGCCGACGACAGGTGGTTCGCGTTCCTCGACGAGCAGGGCCTGCTCGACGAGGACGACGGGGACTGACGTCGAGTCAGACCGGGCTGATGTGTGCGGCCAGCACCCGCCAGCCGTGCGGGTCGTCGTGCACCCACGTGCGGGTGTAGCGCAGCCGCGCCGAGAACGGCGCCCCCTCGAAGACGCCGGACACCCGGCCCAGGAAGAACGTCACTCCCGTCGCACCGACGACGAGCAGGTCCAGCTCCTCCTCCACCAACTCCTCGACGACCGAGCGGCGCTCCCGGTGGGCGGCCAGGTCATCCTGCTTGGTGTGGATACGCCCGTCCGGGCCGATGGCGATCAGCTGGTCGACCAGCAGCTGATCGAGGGCCGCGACGTCGCCGGCCCGTTGGGCGGCCTGCAGGGTGCGCTCGGCGTCGAGCAGCTCAGCCTCACGTGCGCTGTCCGGCATCGTGACGTCCTCCCGTTCGGATCCGACCCGGTGTCACAGTCGGCCCGGGCTGTCCGCATTGTGGCAGCCAACCTGGCCTGGGCGGGCGGGGATCGCCGCCGACGTTCACAGACTCAGACGAATCCGTACGACGGTCTCCTCGGGGCCGGTGAGCACCGCTACCTCGTCACAGATCTGCTCGACGATCGCCAGCCCGCGACCCCGCACCGAGTCGGCGGCCGGCATGCTCCGGCCGAACACCCGCGTCGGCCCCTGGTCGACCACGTCGCAGAACAGCTGACCCGGCTCGGCCCAGAGCCGGACCCAGCCGCCGCCCGTCGTGTGCTGCAACGTGTTGGTGGCCAGCTCGCTGACCGCCAGCGTCAGGAGCTCCACCCGCTCTGCCGACAGGCCGCGGGCCAGCGCCCCGGCGCTGACGAACGCGCGCAGCGCTCGTATGTCGGTCGCGACCTGATACGTCATGGTGTCCGCGGGGTGGGTGGGGGCACTCTGCTCGGCCACGGTCTCCCGTCGCTCGCCCGGCATCAGCCCGCCCGCTGCGGCTGCCCGGCCAACGGCACCGCGTTCCGCGCGGGTGTCGTGGGCGTGCGAGCCTCGAAGTGCGCCATCGGGCAGCCGGAACCCTTCTCGTAGCGACAGCTGTAGTCGCCACATCATGTCACCCACTGACCTCTTCGCTGTCTCGTCCGTTCGGCGGTTGATCACCTGCGGGCCGGCCCGACCAGCCTCGGCACGCCGGGCACGCCCGATGAGCCCGGCCGTCCCGCCCCCCTGCCGGCCCCGCCGGTCCCGCCGGTCCGGCAGGGGGCGGGTCAGGGAGACGCGTCGAAGGCGATCGACTCGCTCAGCTCCCGCCACCGCGCGTCCGAGGTGGCGAGGGTCTCGGCGGCCGCCTGGGCGGCCGCCACGGCGTCGGCGCCGAGCAGCAACCGCAGCGGCGGGTCGTCGACCCGGGTGATCCGGATGATCGCCTGGGCGGCGCGGGCCGGATCGCCCGGCTGGGCGCCACTGGTCTGACGCAGCCGCTGCACTGCCGGGTCGATGACCGGCCGGTACGGTTCGCTGATCGGCAGAGCGCTCATCGAGGAGCCGGCCCAGTCGGTGCGCAGCCCGCCCGGCTCGACACTGGTGATCCGGATCCCGAACGCCTCGACCTCCCTGGCGAGCACCGCGGAGAAGCCGCTGACCGCCCACTTGGCGGACTGGTACGCGCCCAGACCCGTGCTCGCGACCCGGCTGCCGACACTGGAGATCTGCACGATGTGCCCCCGCCCCTGCTCGCGCATCACCGGCAGGGCAGCCCTGGACAGATTGACCACGCCGAAGAAGTTCGCCTCGATCTGCGCCCGGAAGTCGTCCTCCGACATGTCCTCTATCGCGGCGACGTCGGCGTACCCGGCGTTGTTGACCAGGATGTCCAGCCGCCCGAAGGTGTCCACGGCGGTGCGTACGGCGGCGCGGGCGGCGGCCGGGTCGTTGACGTCGAGGGCCACCGCGCGGACCCGGTCACCGTGCCGGTCGACCAGGCCGTCAAGCTGTGCCGGGTTGCGGGCGGTGGCCACCAGGTGGTCGCCGTCGGCCAGAACGGCCTCGGCGAGGGCGCGGCCGAGGCCACGCGAACAGCCGGTGATGAGCCAGACTCGCGGCACGGGCTTCCCTTCGTGTCGGTGGATCAGCTCGCCGTCAGGGACGGATGTCGAGGGCGCCGATCAGCCCGTCGCGGAGCGTGAACCGGTACCGCAGCTCGATCGGGCTGCCGGGGAAGTCGCCGGACACCCGGGTGAGGGCCAGGTAGGAGTCGCCCGCCTGCGGGGTGACCCGGACCGGTTCGGCGGTGTACGCGTAGGCGTCCATCGTCTTCTGCCGCCAGGCGCGGATCGAGGCCCGCCCGTCGTACAGCCGGTCCTCGTCCGCGACGCTCGCGGTGTCCGCGAAGCAGCCGACGAAGGCGTCCAGGTCCCGGTCGTTGACGGCCCGGAAGTACCGGTCGATCACGTCGGGCAGGTCGAGGGCCATCTGCTCCTCCTGCGGCACGGGCCGCCGTCGGGCAGCCGTCGGGTTCCCGGTCCGACCTCACCGTACGAGAAGTGGACCGCAGCGCGCGGAGCAACAAGCAGAACCATCCCGCTGCGGCTGCCGGGTTTGCTGGCGGCGGGCCTGGGTAGCCACGCGTCTCCGAAGGCGAAGGGCGGGGGCATGGCCGAGCTGGCGTTCGTCGACAAGGTTGCGGCACGGGCGGGTCTCCCGCCGGAGCAGGCGCGCCCGCTCACCGAGGCGGTCCTACGGACCCTCACCGAGCGGCTCTCCGGCGGTGAGGCGGGCGCTCTGGCACCCCACCTGGCCGACGAGTTGAGCCCGCTGCTGGTCAAGGCAGCCGAGCCGCCGGAGACGTTCGGCTACGACGAGTTCCTGCGCCGGGTGGCCGACCGCGCCGGCATCGACCGCCCGGCCGCCGAGCGGGGCACCCGCGCGGTGCTCCAGACGATGCATCGGGTAATCGGGCACCGGGAGTTCGAGGACGCCCTGGCCCAACTCCCGGCGGACCTGCGGGCGCTGGCGCAGCCGCTGCCGCACGGCCCCTGACCGACACCTCGGCTCCGACCCGAGGCGTGTCTCCCACGGCACTCTGAACGGCGGTCTTCTCCCGGCGGGGACCGGCGGGGGATGATGCCGGTGCGACAGTGGTCGACCGTGGAGGTCAGGCGATGGCAACCCGTACCCCGGATGGTGTGGAAGGACCGCGCGCCCGGCTGCGTGGCGGTCTGCTGTTCGCCGCGTTCGGCCTGCTGGCATATGCCGGCGTGACCGCTGTCGACGCGCCGACCCGCGCTCTGGGGCTGTCCTGGTCGATCATCGGAGCGGCCGGTGCGTTCGGCGTGCTGACCATCATGCTCGCGGCCCGACGCCGGACTCGGCGCCTGGCGGACGCGGCACGCCTGCTGATGGCGGTGGCCGCGCTTGCCGCGTTGGCGGTCGGGGTCGGGTTGGCGCCGGAGGGCGCCGAGCGCGGGTTCGTCATCGCGGTGACCGGGGTTCTCGCCGCGGCGCTGGCGCTGTACGCCCTGCTCGCCGGTGACCTGCGCCGGACGACCCGGGGCGCGGCCTGACCGGCAGGTCAGACCACGCCCCTTGTCGACGGTCAGCCGGTTACCCCGCTACTGACCACCCACTTCTGGTGTGCGCTGCCCGCGTACGTGCCGAGCTGGATCTGGGTGCCGTCGCCGGTGTTGCCGCCGGCGGCCTCCATGATCTTGCCAGACTGCGGGTTGCGGATCGACCCGTCGGCCTGCGGCTGCCAGACCTGCGCGCCGGTGCCGTTGCAGGTCCAGAGCTGGATCTTCGTGCCGTTCGCGGTGCCGCCGTTGTCGATGTCCAGGCACTTGCCGAGCACCCGGTAGGTGTCGCCGACCCGCGTCCACGACTGCGCCGCGGTGCCGTTGCAGGTCCAGAGCTGGATCTTCGTACCGTCGGCGGTGCCGGCGTTGTCGACGTCCAGGCACTTGCCGCCGACGCCGGTGATGGTGCCGCCGGTCGGCGGCGGCGGGCTGCCCGGAATGGAGTTGAGCGTGTACCAGGCCTCGGTGCTCCACAGTGACTGGCCACTGGTGGAGGTGAACGGGCGCGGCGAACGCAGGTGCACCACCCGGCCGGCCTTGCGACCGGCCACCGCGAGGCTCACCTTCTTTCCGTCGGCCGATAGGGTGGCCGAGGTGACGGTGAGTGTCTCCTCGTCGATCTTCGGGCCGCCGTAGTTCGACGTCGCCACGTACCGCCATTGCTTGATCTTGTAGCGCGCGGCCAGCTCGGCGGCGGTCGCCGCCGAGACGGGCTGGGTGTACTCCACCTCGAAGCCGGTCGTGGTGGCGCGCATCGCGAGCATCTCGAACGTGGTGGAGGTGTTCGGGGTGAGCTTCTGCAGGCCGTACGACAGCTTGCCGGTCTGGCCCCAGTTGCCGCCCGCGCCGAGCCCGCCGACGTAGATCGCGCCGTCCGGGCCGACGTTGACCTCGGAGACACCCGCCTCCAGGCCCTGGGTGAGCCGGAACAGCGCGCCCTGGTACTCGCCGTTGACCTTCTCCACATTCGCCCGTTGCAGGCCACCGTAGGTCACGTCGCCGATGACGAACTGGCCGGCGTAGCGACCGCTGGTCAGATAGAGCGGCGTGCTGGGCGAGTTGGCGATCTCGTTCTGCGGCATCCAGAGCACCGGCTGCGTGACCAGTGCGGTGTCGAACGGGCCCGCCGGGTTGGTGTAGTGGTTGAAGAACCGGCCCTGCTTGACGTGCACCAGCTTCGACGAGGGCAGCCAGCCACCCTGGTTGTCGGTGACGAAGATGCCGCCCTCCGGGCCCCAACCGATGCCGTGCGGCGTACGCAGGCCGCCGGCGACGTAGCTGACCGCGCCGGTGTCCTTGTTGACCTTGAGGGTGGTGCCCCGGTTGGTGGCGGGCTGCGGGTTGGTGGTGGCGCCGCCCGAGTTGATCGACACCGACAGGTTCAGATAGAAGAACCCGTCCTGGTAGAGCAGGCCGAATGCGAACTCGTGGAAGTTGCCGCCGTACGGCCAGGTGGCGACCGTCTCCAGGCGCTCGGCCACCTCGTCACCGCCGGTGTTCACCAGCCGGGTCAACCGCTGCTTCTCGGTCACGTAGACCACCCCGTCGACAACCTTGAGCCCCATCGGTTCCTTCAGGCCGCCGGCGATCTTCTTGGTGGTCACGGTGCCCGGGCTCGTCGACCCGCCGGTGTTGCCGAGGATCCAGACCTCGCCGTCCTGGGAGGTGCCGGACTGGTCGCTACCGCCCCAGGTGCTGATGACCAGGCGGCCGTCGGTCAGCCAGTCCATGCCGGTGACCTTCGGCTGGAAGCCGCTGGGCCGCAGGTTGGTGAGCGTGTATCCGGGGTGCACGCCGGTCAGCGGCAGGCCGTCACCGGGGGAGTCGGCGACCCCCTCGCACTCCTTGCGTCCGGGTGCGGTCACCCGGACCACGCCGGCGTCGGTGCTCAGCGCCGAGTTCGGTACGACCACGAAGGCCGACGAACCGGGTGTCTTCCACTCCAGGGTGATTTGCTGGCCGCCCCCACGCTCGAAGTGGTCGATGCGCAGCGGGTGCAGACCTGCGGTGAGGGTGACGGTGCCCTCCTTGGGCGGGGTCGCGCCGTGCAGGCCGTCATGGTTGATGACCACGGCGTTGTCGATCGACAGCTTGGAGCCGTCGTCGCTGCTGAGCCGGAACGTGTAGCTGCCGGCCTGGGTGGTGGTGATGTTGCCGAGCACCTGCGATACGAAGTTGTCCTCGAAGCCGAAGTCGGCCGCCGAGGTCCAGTTGATGGTGGACATCAGCTTGTCCACGTTCGGGGTCTGGGCGGGCTTGAGTGTGCACAGCTCGGACAGCGGCACCTGCACGTCGAAGACGCGCAGCGTGACGCCTGGTTCCTGCGCGGGGGCGGCGGTCGCCGGGACGGCCCAGAGACCGGAGGCGAGGACGAGTGCCAGGGCACCCAGGACGGGATGGTGGAGGCGGCGTAGCAGGGGTGTGGCCATCGATCCTCCAGGAGGCGGTGGAGTGTCCGACGGCCGGCGTGGATCAGCGGTGAGGATGACCGTCGGCCCGGCTCCGTAACGTCCTCGACGCCGACGAGTGACGTTGCGGAAACACCGGGTGGATGGCTCGGAACATTAAGGTGTTTCGATTGGACTGTCCATGGCTTCGCCTCGATACATCAAAAGTTTCCAATGTCCGTGCGAAAGTTCGGGGCGGTACGCGAAGAATGCCGGGTACTGCGGTGCCCCTAGCGCCGTCCGCGCCGCGCCGGACCACCGGACCGATTGCCGGTCTTCCGAGTCGGGCTGACGGACGTGCGGGTGGCGGCGCCGCCCCGGCCCGCCGCGCCGGCGGGCCGACGAGCAGGCGTGGAGGCTCCGCGTGCTGCGGGCCGCCGGCGGGCCGCCACCAGCACCATCGCCGAGACCACGACGACGATCAGGGCCGGGACCAGCCAGGCCGGGAACCCACCGCCGCGTTGCTCCTGCGCGGCGCCGGCCGGGTCGTCCGCCGGAGTGCCGGTCGGGGCGACCGGGCTGCCGGTGGCAGCGGAGCTGGTCGAGCCCTCGCCCTCGGCCTGGGCGAGCAGCGCCGGGTCCGGCCCCGCCGTCGGCGCCGACCAGCCGGCCGGGGCCGCCGTGCCAGGACCCTGGTAGTCGAACGTCACCTCGCCCCGCACCGCCTCACCGTCCGAGGCGACCGAGAGGTAGCTGGCGGTGTAGCGGCCCTTTGCCGGCCAGTGCGCCACGGTCACCATGGCCGGAAAGCCGGTGTGGTACAGCCGTGGCTCGAACACGCCGTTGACCATGAAGTATTCGGTGACCGGCTTGTCCAGTCGCTTCGGCTCACCGTGGGACCAGCCATTGTCCACTCGCGACCCGTCCGGCCCACTGATGGCGAAGTGCGCGTTCGACGCCGGCTTCTCGGTGAAGTACAACGCCAACTGGGTCAGCGGCTGGCGTACCACGGTCCCCTTCAGCGGAGTGGAGGTCGCCAGCTGGCCGTGCGCGGACGCCGGGCCGACCGGCAGCAGCAGCGACACCACCAGGGTCGCCGCCAGCGCCGCCACGGCAAGACTCAGGACCTTACGCACAGTGGCCGGCTTCGATCGCATCCGTTCATCATGGTCATTTCCCCGTCACCGAACAAGACGTAGAGTTCTCCTCCCCGACGATCAACCCGACACCCGTCCCCCTCGCGTCGTTCGGAGTCCGCCCGTGTTCGTCCGTACCCCCGCCGCCCGCACCGCCGCCACCCTCGCCGCCACCGCCCTCGCCGCCCTGCTCCTCGGCGCGTGCGGGCAGGACGACGACCCCTCCGTGGCCACCCCCTCGACGGTGCCGACGTCCGCCGCCCCGTCGAGCGCCACCCCCGCCGCGCCGACCCCGACGGCCACCGGCACACCCAGCGTCTCCGCCAGCACCGCCCCCGTGGACCGAGAGATCACCGTGACGATCGCGAAGAAGCGGGTCGATCCGCCGACCGGACGGGTCACCGTCAGTAAGGGTCAGCTGGTCCGGATCACCGTCACCTCGGATGTGGCCGACGAACTGCACGTGCACGGCTACGACCTGGGCGCCCGGCTGCCGGCCGGCACGCCCGGCTCGGTGGAGTTCCGGGCCGACAAGACCGGGCTGTTCGAGGTGGAGACGCACGATTCCGAGCTGGTGCTCTTCCAGCTCGTCGTCCGCTGAGCGGCATGACGGCCGCTCCCACGCTGCTGGCACACGGCGTCGGTGGCCGCCAGGACCTGCCGATCACGCTGCCACAGCTCGTCGTCGCCGCCGCGCTGACCCTCGTCGTCACGTTCCTGGCGCTGGGCCTGCTCTGGCGCGAACCCCGACTCGACCGGGACGCCACCGGCGGTCGCCCGGTGCCGCGCCGGCTCGCCCTACTCGTCGACGCGCCCGCCTTCCGGTGGGCGCTGCGCGGGCTCGGCCTGCTCGCCGCCGCCTGGTTCTGCCTCGGTCTGCTGGGCGGGCCGGACACCGTGGACAACCCGACCGCCGGCGCGCTCTACGTGCTGCTCTGGGTAGGGCTGGCCCCGCTGTCGCTGCTGCTCGGCCCGGTCTGGCGGGCGGTCAACCCGCTGCGCACCGTGCACCTGCTCGCGGCGCTGGCGGCGCGGCGCGACCCGAACCGTGGGCTGCGTGAGCTGCCCGAAAGCGTCGGGTGGTGGCCGGCCGCCGCCACGGTGTTCGGGTTCGTCTGGCTGGAACTTGTCGCCCCCGACCGGGCCACACTGCCGGTCATCACCGCCTGGCTGACCGGGTACGCGGTGGTCCTGCTGGCCGGGGCCGTGGTGTTCGGCGCCGGATGGTTCGACCACGCCGACCCGTTCGAGGCGTACAGCAGCCTTATCGGACAGCTCGCCCCGCTCGGCCGGGCCGCCGACGGCGTCCTGGTGTGGCGCAACCCGCTCGACGGGATCGCCGGCCTGCGACCCCGCCCCGGGCTGGTCGCCGTGGTGATCGTGCTGCTCGGCTCGACGATGTACGACAGCCTCTCCAACGCGCCGGGCTGGTTGCGCTTCAGCCAGGAGAACGGCCTGCACCCGGCGGTCACCGGCACCGCCGGTCTGAGCCTCGTCATCGCCGCCGTCGCTGTGGCGTACCTCGCCGCCACCGGCGCCGCGGCGCGCATCGGTCGCGCCGACGCGGGCGACGCCCGTGCGATGCCGGGCGAGATCGCCCACTCCATCGTGCCGATCGCAGTGGGGTACGTGGTGGCGCACTACTACTCGCTGCTGATCCTCGAGGGCCAGCGCACCGTCGCGTTGCTCTCCGACCCGCTCGGCACCGGCGCCAACTGGCTCGGCACCGCCGACTGGGAGCCGAACACCGCACTGGTCACGCCCTCCGGGGTGGCCGCCCTGCAGATCACCGTCATCATCCTCGGGCACCTGCTCGGCACCCTGCTCGCCCACGACCGCGCCCTGTACCTGTTCCCCCGGGCCCGGGCGGTGGCCGGCCAACTACCCCTGCTGGCGCTGATGGTCGCCTACACCGTCGCCGGTCTGCTGCTGCTCTACGCGGGGTAGGTCCGGCCCGGTCCCAGCCCGTGCGTCATGATGGCCCGTGCACTCCGATCTTCAGCGCTACCTCGAGGACCTGGTCAGCACCGCCCGGGACGTGCTCGGCACCGACCTGGTCGGGGCGTACGCCGCCGGCTCGGTCGGGCTCGGGGCGTACCAGCCGGGCCGCAGCGACGTGGACGTGGCGCTGCTCAGCGCCGGGCCGCTCGCCGAGGCAACCAAGCGGACGTTGGTCGCGCGGCTGCGGCACGAGGCGCTGCCCTGTCCGGCGCGCGGGCTGGAGTTGGTCGTCTACGACCGGGCGGTGGCCGCCTCCGGCACCCCCGAGCCCGGCTTCGAGGTCGAACTGAACACCGGGGCCGGCATGCCGTTCCGGCGCACCCTCGACCCCGCCGACCGCCCGGATGCCGACGGCCGATTCTGGTACGGCCTCGACCGCAGCATCCTGCACCAGAGCGGACTCGCACTGCTCGGCCCGCCAGCGGGGGAGGTCTTCGCCGACCTCGCCCCGGCCGACCTGCGCCGGCTGCTCATCGAGGCGCTGACCTGGTGGCTCGCCCTACCCACCCCGCCGGCCGACCAGCCCGCACCCGGCACCGAGGACGCCGTGCTCGGGGCCTGCCGGTCGCTGGTGCGCCACCGCGACGGCATCTGGCTCGCGAAGACAGCGGCCGGTCAGCGGCTGATCGCCGCGGGCGACCCGGCCGAGGTGATCCAGCGGGCGGTCGCCGCGCGGCACGGCGGACCACCGCCCGCCGGGGCGCAGGCCCGCGCCTTCCAGCAACGGGTACGCGACGAGATCGCCGGGTAGCCGTTGCGCGGGCGACTTCCCGCCGCTCAGCGGACCGGGCGGGATTCCAGCGAGGCGAAGAGCAGGTTGAGACCCTCGGTCATGGTCGGGTGGGTGATGACCGCGTCCCGCAGGGCGGTCCACGGCATCCCGGCGAGCATGGCCAACTGCACCGAGGTGATCACCTCGCCGGCCTCTGCGCCGAGCAACGCCGCGCCGAGGATCCGGTCGGTGCTGGTGTCGATGACCGCCTTCCACATTCCCCGGGTCTGACGCAGGGTGCGGGCCCGGGGGATGGCGGCGACCGGCAGGTGGGCGACCTCGACGTCGTACCCGGCCCGGCGCGCCTCGGTCTCGGTCAGCCCGACCCGCGCCAGCTCGGGGGTGGTGAAGACGGTGTACGGGATCAGCCGGTCGGCGGTGCTGCGCTGGCCCCCGGCGAGGTTCGCCCGGATGATCCGGTAGTCGTCCAACGAGACGTGGGTGAACTGTGGGCTGCCGGCGACGTCTCCGGCCGCCCAGGTGCGCTCGGCACTGGTGCGCAGGTGTTCGTCGACCTCCACGAAGCCCCGCTCGCTGAGACGTACGCCGGCCGCGTCCAGGCCGAGCCCGTCGGTGACCGGTTCCCGGCCGGCCGCCACCAGCACGTCGTCCCCGATCACCACGCTGCCGTCGTCAAGCGTCACCCGCAGTGCGCCGTCGGCGTCCCGGTCGACCCGCCCGACCGCGACACCAACCCGTACGTCGATGCCATCGTCGAGGAAGACGCGCATCACCGCGTCGCTCACATCGGGATCCTCCCGGGTGAGCAGCCGTGGACCGCCCTCGACCAGCGTCACCGCGCTGCCGAACAACGCGAACATCTGCGCGAACTCCACCCCGACGGTGCCGCCGCCGAGCACCACCAGCCGGGCCGGCAGCCGATCCAGGCGCAGCAGCTCCTCGCTGGTGAGCACCCCGGCCTCGGCCATCCCGGGCACCGACGGCAGATGGGGGCGGGTGCCCGTGTTGATCACCACGTCACTGCCGCGCAGTAGTCGCTCACCGCCGTCGTCGAGTGCCACCCGCACGGTCCGTGGGCCGACGAACCCGGCCTCACCGATCACCAGGTGCAGGCCGGAGTCGAGGAACTGCTGCCGGTTCGCGGCGACCATCCCCTCGACCACGTCCTGCTTGTGCGCGCGCAACAGGTCCACGTCGACCCGGCCGCCCTCCACCACCAGGCCGAGCGCCGACGCGTCCCGTAGCTGACGAGCGGCCCGTGCGCTGGTCACCAACGCCTTCGTCGGGATGCAGGCGACGTTGATGCAGCTGCCGCCGATCATGCCGCGTTCGACCATGGCGACCCGCTGCCCGGAACGGGCGACGTCCATGCTCAACGTCTTGCCGGCCTTGCCGCCACCGACCACGAGCAGGTCGAACTCCTCCGGTTGGTCGGTCACCGGGCGCTCCTCTCGGTCACCGGCCAGGCCGGCGGCCACCGCTGGTGCGCGGCGGCCAGCCCAGCCTGCCAGCTCCGTCGGGTACGGCGATCCGGTTCCGCGCAGAATCCGTCCGGGCCACCATCCGGACCTGATCGCCGCTGGTCAGCCATTGCCCGTGACCTGTCGTTCGCGTACCGCTGAGGTCAGTGCCGGGACGCGCCGTTCTCGCTGACCGGCTGCCCGAAGGCCAGGAACGGTACGGGCGTCGGCGCGTCCGTGCCGATGTGCCGAGGGAAGGCCGGCTCGGCGTCGTCGGCGCTCACCTCCCGGGTGGCCGTACGGTCGGGCGCCGGCTCGTCCGCCGCCGGTGCGCCACCGTGCTCGCCGTTCGCCTGCTCGGCCGGGGCCTGGTCGCCGTTCACCTGCCCGGCCGGGGCCTGGTCGGCGGGGCCACTGTCGAGCGGGGCGCGGCCGGCAGTGGCGCGGTCGGCGTCCGCATCGTCCGGGGTGGGACGCTCGGTGGAGTGCCGGTCGACACCGACGCGGTCGACGTTGAGCCGCTCGACGCTCACCCGCTCGGGGGCGGGTCGGTCGACGCTGGAACGGGAACCCACCATCGGGTATTCAGCGGTCTCCGTACCGCCGGCTGCCGCGGCCATGACCGCGGCGGCGGCGAGGTCCGCCACCCGCTTCGCCTCCCGCTGTACGCGGGCGCGGACCTCCTTGGCGTGCCGCTCGGCGGAGTCCCCGGCGCGGCGGGCCTCCTCCAGTCGGGCGCTCTCGGCGGTCAGGTCCCGGCGGACGTCACTGAGCCGCTGCTGCATCCGGGACAGCTCGTTCTCCAGCGCCTCGCCCTCCTGGCGGATCTCGGCGAGCTGCTGGCGGCCGGTGTCCAGTTCGGCGTGCAGCTCCGCGGCCTCCTGCCGGCGCTCCTCAAGCTCCTTCTGCAGGACGGCGAGCTGCTGCTGATGGCTGGCGGCCTGCTCGTCGGCGCGGTTGCGCAGCTCGGTGACGTGCTGCTGTGCCTCGGCCAGCAGCGCGGCGATCTGCTGCTCGGTCGCGCTGCGCTGCTCGGCCAGCTCCTGCTCGGCGGCGGCCTGCTGTTCGGCGATGTCCTGCTCGGCTGCGGTACGCCGTTCGTTGACCTCCCGCTCCACGCTGGCCTGCCACTGGGTCATCTCCTGCTGGTGCTTGGAGCGGGCCGACTGGAGTTCCTGCTGGATCTGGGTTCGGGCCGACTTCATCAGCGCGTCTGCGGCGACGCGGGTCTGGTTGAGCTGCTGCGCGCTCTGTTCGGTGATCCGCTTGGCCTCGTGCTGGGCGCGCTCGTGCGCGGCCTCACCGTCGGCCCGCAACTGCTCGGCGTGCTCGCGGATCGCGGTCAACTCGGCCTCGGCCAGGGTGCGCCGTTCCTCGTGCGCCTGCTCCTGCTCGGCCCGCCGGGCGGCCAGCTCCTCGGACAGGTCCTGACGTGCCTGCGCGGCCCGCTCACGGGTGTCAGCGAGAATCCGCTCCGCTTCGCTGCGCAGCTCGTTCGCCCGGTCGGTCGCCGACTCGGTGATGATGCCGGCCTGCTTCTCGGCGAGTGCCATGATCTCGCCGACCATCGGGCCCAGATCGTGGAACGAGGCGCGGTCCACCTGCACGGGTTGCTCCTGAAGCTCGGCCAGCTCGGCACGCAGCCGCTGCACCTCGGCGGTCAGTTCACGGACGCGGACGGCGGAGCGCCCGTGCTCCCCACTCAGCATCGCGATCTGACCGTCGAGCTGCTCCAGGTGCCGGTCCACCTGGCGTTTGTCGTATCCGCGCAGGGCGAGCTCGAAGCTCGGCCGGGAGGCCGCATCGTCGCGTGCTGCGTGCGGCTCAGCGCCGATGGACATGCACCATCCTCCGTACGATCGGGGCGTCAGGGTCGGCGGTCGCCTGCCCCACGGGCCGTCAGTGTGGCGCAACGCTACCGCCGAGCGGACCTCAGGCGAAGTCCTGCCCCACCACCTCTCACGTTGTCGCCCCGCGTTGCCCCGTTCCCGCGCCGATCATGGACTCGTGGTGCCGGAACTGTGGTGCTCCACCACCTTTGTCATCCGGCGTAAGTCCATGATCGACGCAGGTCGACGTGGGGACGCGGGGCGAGGTCAGCGTCGGCGGGCGACCAGGACCGCGTCGTGGTGGGTGACCTCCTCGCCGTTCGGGGTGGTGGCGAGGCGGGAGCGTTCCTCCGCCGTCAGCACCTCCCAGCGGGCCGGGTCCAGATCGGCGGCCACGTCCTGCGCGGTGTACATCATGTCCGGCATGTGCATCCGGTGCGCCGACCCCCACAGATCCGACGGGTGGTGCCCGACGATCAGCAAAACGCCGCCCGGTGCCACCGCCGCGCCCAGCCGGCCGAACAACTCCCGCCGCTGCGCCGGGGGCAGGTGCATGAACTGCGCGGACACCAGGTCGTACGCCTCCTCTGTGGGCGGCTTGTCCCGCAGGTCGGCGTGGGTGAACTCGATCCGGTCACCCACGCCGGCGGTCTCGGCGTGCGCGGCGGCCCGGCTCAGCGCCGTGGTGGAGATGTCCACCGCCGTCACCTGCCAGCCGCGCTCGGCCAACCACACCGCGTCGGCGCCCTCGCCGCTGCCCACGTCCAGCGCGCGTCCCGGGGCCAGGTCGGTGACCTCGGCGACCAGTTGCGGGTTCGGCCGACCACTCCACACCGACGGGCGGGACTGGTAGCGCTCCTCCCACGCCGGCTCCTCGAACGTCGTGGCCACCAACTGCCGGTACGCGGCCACCGCGTCGCGGGTCTCCTCGGCGATGAGATCAGCGTTGATCGCCGCTGCCGCGTTCAGCCCGGCCCCGGCGGACGTGATCACCTGACCGCGGATGTCGGCCACGTTGCCCGCCACCCAGACACCACTGACTGTCGTCGCACCTGTGGCGTCGGTCGGGATCTGGGCGCCGATGACGTGCTCACCCATCGTCACCTCCTCCGGGGCCAGACCCAGCCCCACCAGCACGTCGGCGCGGGGAGTCAACCGCGTCGCCACCACGATCGCGTCGAGCGCCACCACCCGGCCGTCGGCGAGCCGTACGCCGGTCAGCGCGTCGTCGGTCACCTCCACCGCGGCGACCGGACCGGGCACCACCGCGATGCTCCGGGCGGCGAGCCGCTCGGCGGTCTCCGCGTCCGGCGCCGGGGCGTCGTGCAGCAGGAGCAGCACGCTGGAGCTCCACTGTCGCCACATCTCGGCCTGGTGCACGCTCAGCGGGCTGGTCGCCAGGACGCCGATTCGCCGGTCCTGAACCTCCCACCCGTGGCAGTACGGGCAGTGCAGCACGTCGCGACCCCACCGCTGGGCCAGGCCGGGCACGTCGGGCAGCTCGTCGGTCAGACCGGTGGTCACCAGCAGCCGGCGGGCCCGCACCGACGCCCCGTCGTCGAGGCTCAGCCGGAACCCGTCGTCGTCCCGGGTCGCGGCCTTCACCCGACCGGTGCGGAACTGCCCGCCGTACCCGGCCACCTCGGTCCGGCCGATGGCGAGCAGCTCGCCCGGCGGCGTTCCCTCCCGGCCCAGGTAGTTGTGTATCCGGTCGGCCGGCGCGTTGCGCGGCTCACCGGAGTCGATCACCAGCACCGATCGTCGGGCCCGGCTCAGCGCCAGGGCTCCGCTGAGCCCTGCGGCGCCGCCGCCCACCACCACCACGTCATATGTCTCGTCCACCGGTATCTCCTCTTGCTCTGTCGGCTGCGCCCACGATCCGTCGCCGTCGGCAAGGTGGCAACTATCCTTGCCGTTATGGCAAACGAGGACAGCGCCGCACTGGCGGCCGTCGGCCCCCGGTTGCGTGCCCTGCGTCACCAACGCGGGACCACGCTGACCCAGCTCGCCGATCTGACAGGCATCTCGGTGAGCACCCTGTCCCGGCTGGAGTCCGGTAGCCGCCGCCCCACCCTGGAGCTGCTTCTCCCACTGGCGAGGGCCTACCAGGTGGCGCTCGACGAACTGGTCGACGCCCCCGCCACCGGCGACCCCCGGGTACGCCCGAAGCCGATCGTCATCCACGGCGTGACGTACCTGCCGCTGACCCGCCGACCGGGCGGTGTCCAGGCGTTCAAGCAGATCTTCCCGCCGGACCCGTCCGCCGGGGGCCGAATCCCGCAGGCCCACGAGGGGTACGAGTGGCTCTACGTGCTTTCCGGCCGGCTCCGCCTGCTGCTCGGCGATCGTGATCTGACGCTGACCCCGGGGGAGGTGGCCGAGTTCGACACCCGCATCCCGCACCTCTTTTTCAACCCCGGCCCCGGCACCGCCGAGGCCCTCAGTCTCTTCGGGCCGCAGGGGGAGCGGCTGCACGTCCGCGCCCGCCCCGCCGCGCCCGACAAGCAGCAGTGATCGACTCGGCTTTCGTGACATCGGGGCGTCCCCGCCACCGGGACACCCCGACAGCACCCACCCGGTGTCGATCAAGGCCAGACGTGTCCGGTCCGCTGCTCGGCACACCCGGGATCGTCGGTGCGAAGATGGCGTGATGATCGATGCGGCATCCCGAGGCTGGACCGACCGGGTCGAGCACCGCGACATCGTGGTCAACGAGGTCCCGGGCTTCCGCCCGCTGACGTTGGACCTTGTCGTGCCGGCCGGGGCCCCCGCACCAGCCCCGGTTCTGGTGTGGATCCACGGTGGCGCGTGGTTGTTCGGCTCGCCCAAGCAGCCGGCGGACTGGCTCATGGAAGCGGATCCGTTCACCGCCGCCATCCGGGCCGGATTCGCCGTCGCCTCAGCGCAGTACCGGCTCAGCGGCGAGGCCCCCTTCCCCGCCCAACTCGACGACGTCAAGGCGGCGGTGCGCTGGCTGCGCCGACAGGGCGAGACGGTGGGCGTGGACCGCGAGCGGATCGGGGTGTGGGGCGAATCAGCCGGTGGACATCTGGCCTCGATGGTCGCGCTGACGGGGGACGACCAGGACGACAGCCGCGTCCGGGCCGCGGTCTGCTGGTACGCGCCGTCGAACCTGCTGACCATTCAGTCGCAGGCCCATCCAGCCGGGACGATCGACCACGACGCGGCCGACTCGCCGGAGTCCCGCCTGATCGGTGCCCCGTTGGCCGGGAACCCTGAGCTGGGCCGGGCGGCCAGTCCGATCACCTTCGTCACCGACCAGGCTCCGCCCATGCTGCTGGTGCACGGCGACCAGGACCTGGTCGTACCGGTCGGGCAGAGCGAAGAGCTTGCCGCGGCATTGACCGCGGCGGGCGCCGAGGTCGAGTTGTCGGTGGCGCAGGGAGCCGACCACTGTTTCGCCGGAGTGCCGCTGGAGCCGCTGATCCGCGACAGCCTGGCGTTCTTCACCCGAGTCCTCGCGCCCGACACCGGGGTGCCGCCGCCTCACTAAGGTGACCCGGTGACCGCCCACGACATCGCCGCCAGACTTCCTGACATCGACCGGCTGCGGCAGCGCTGCAAGGCACTGGCCGTGCTCGAGCGCATCATCGACGGCGGGGACCCCTACTACGCCTACACCTCGAGCTGGGGCACGGACGAGGCGGCGCTGATGAGCAACGGCAGCGGCGACGAGTGGGCAGTCGTGTTCACCCCGGACGGCGCCTTCATCCGACTCTTCGACCATGAGTCGGCGATGTCGCCGTACCGTCATCCGGACCACGAGCTGTGGCCGGGCCTGGTCGACGGTGTCCCGGAGGTGCTGCGTCCGCAGGTGACGGAACCCGCCTTCTGCGACGAGGCCGGACGACTCATCGCGACGACGGTGCTGTGGCGGCTGGCGGGGGACGATCGCTGGCACGCCGGCGACCGCATCGCCTTCCGACCACCGCGCGGACCGTACGACGACAGCGACCCGGACGGGTCCGGCATGCTCGACATCCTGCTCGACGACATCGTCGACCGTTTCGTCGAGTTCGCCGTCGACTACTACGAGATGCCTGTGGACCGGGCGGCAGTCGAGCACATCGTTGCCCATCGACCGCTCACCGACACCGTGACACGGGCCCTGAACCCGCGGCTCAGTGTCGCCGACCTGCGGACGGACATCGCCGCGATCGGCTATCCGATCGCCGGGGACGGCGCCGCGACGGTCGAGGTCGGGCCTCATGGCGCGTTCTCCGTGAACACCGTGGGACAGGCCAGCGTGCCCTTCCCGTTGAGCTTCAGCGTTCGTGAGGCAGGCGGCTCCTGGATGGTGAGCGCGACAGCGGCGCAGGCCTCGGAGCTGGTCGACGTGCTCATGCCTGCCGGGAACGACACCATCATGGTTGTCGGTCTGGAGACCAACAGCTTCCTGGACGAGGAGTATCAGCAGTGGCGGCCGTCGCAGATCGCGGCGGAGCAGGGCGTCAGCTTCGAGGTGCATCAGGTCGGCGCGCTGGCAGCCGGGGTCGTCGGCCTCAGCGAAGAGGCCCTGCTGATCCGCCGGGAGCAGCTGCAGCGGTTCCTGGCCGACTGGTACCCCTACGAGCTGACACTTGTCGACGTGCCGGGTTCCCCTTCCGCCGAGCGCATCGACGAGATCATCGTCGTCATCGGAGCGTCCACCTTCGGCGAGCCGGTCCTGCCTGCTCTCGCAGGCTCACGCCTGCTGTTCTCCGGGCACGACGACTGCTACGTGGCTGTCGAAACGACGGACCGCGCGGTGCCCGCCGCGGTCCTCGGCCGGCTCCTGGCCCTGCTGGTCGGCTCGGCGCTCGTCGACACGACGGCGGTGGCGGTGACGGCGCCCGACGTCGAGACCGTGCAGAGCCTGATCGAGGAGAGCCGGCACTGGGTCGGCGAACTCGACACCGCGACGCGGGACTCGGTGACCGTCGATCTGCACGCCATGTCCGAACCGTGGCGGCTCGACCGGGCGGTTCCGAAGCAGGTCGATCGCAGGATGGTTTACGACGTCGCGACCAGGGTCTGGCGGTTGACCGAGGTGGTGGCGCCACCCCCGAATCAGTGACCGTGACTGTCGCGGTCATCGTGGCGCGGGAGCCGGACCGGTTGGTGAGGGTGAAGCACCCTATCTCAGCTCTCTTCGAATGGTGGTCATGTCGGGCGGGCTTCGAACTGTGCGCGCCGAACTTCCGTGTTTATGATCGACAACCCCGACCGGGGGACCCCGACATGGCCGATCGGTTCGGCCCGAAGCAGAGCTGAGGTGCGCGACGGTGATCCGCGAGGCGTCCGCCTGTTGGGTGCGTGAACCCGGCGTGGCCGAGATCCAGCCGGTGTCCCTGACCGACCCGGGCCCCGACGAGGTGCTGGTCCGGGCCCGCTACTCGGGGGTCAGCCGGGGCACCGAAACGCTGGTCTTCGCCGGCCGGGTGCCCGCCGACCAGTACGCCACGATGCGCGCGCCGTTTCAGGAGGGCGAGTTTCCCGGCCCGGTGAAGTACGGCTACCTCAGCGTCGGCGTGGTCGAGCAGGGCCCGCCGGAGCTACGTGGGCGGACGGTGTTCTGCCTGCACCCGCACCAGAGCGCGTACGTCGTGCCGGTGAGTGCTGTGGTGCCGGTGCCGGAGGGGGTGCCCGCCGCCCGAGCGGTGCTCGCCGGAACTGTGGAGACCGCCGTCAACGCGCTGTGGGACGCGGCGCCGCTGGTCGGTGACCGGGTCACCGTGATCGGCGCGGGCATGGTGGGCTGCTGCGTCGCGGCGCTGCTGGCCCGGTTCCCCGGCGTGCACGTCGAGTTGGTCGACACCGACGCGCGCCGGGCCGGCGTGGCCGGGGCGCTCGGCGTCGACTTCGCCAGCCCGGCCGACGCCCGCGGTGACCGGGACCTGGTCGTGCACGCCAGCGCCACCGCCGCCGGCCTGCAACAATCGCTGGACCTGCTCGCCCCGGAGGGCACGGTCATCGAGCTGAGCTGGTACGGCGACCGGCCGGTGCAGGTGTCGCTGGGTGGCGCGTTCCACTCCGGTCGACTGACAGTGCGCAGCAGTCAGGTCGGCATGGTGGCACCCGCCCGACGGGGCCGGCGCAGCTACGCCGACCGACTCGCGCTCGCCCTGGACCTGCTCGACGACCCGGCCTTCGACGCGTTGATCACCGGTGCGTCCCGGTTCGCGGAGCTGCCCGACGTGCTCGCCAGACTCAGCTCGGGCGACCTGCCCGCGCTCTGTCACCTCATCACCTACGACGACGGAGAGTGATCGTGTTCAGCGTGACCGTTCGGGACCACATGATGATCGCCCACAGCTTCCGAGGCGAGGTGTTCGGGCCCGCCCAACGCCTGCACGGCGCGACGTTCGTGGTGGACGCGACGTTCCGCCGGCCCGAGCTGGACGCCGACGGGATCGTTGTGGACATCGGCCTGGCCACCGAGCAGCTGCGGGCCGTGCTGAGCGAGCTGACCTACCGCAACCTCGACGACGAACCGGCGTTCGCCGGGGTGAACACCACCACGGAGGTGCTGGCCCGTACCGTCGCGGACCGACTGGTCGAGCGGGTGCACGCGGGTGAGCTGGGCGCGGGGGCGCGCGACCTGACCGGCATCACTGTCACCCTGCACGAGTCGCACATCGCCTGGGCCAGCTACGAACGGTCGCTGTGACCGACGCGGGCCGGTCGGACGCGAGCGACGCCGACCCGGTCCTCCGCCGGCACCCCCGGGTGGTGCACGTCGTCCTGCCCGGCGACATCGACGACCCGACCACGCCCAGCGGCGGCAACACCTATGACCGGCGGATCTGCTCGGGGCTCGGCGAGTGCGGCTGGGTGGTGCACGAGCATGCGGTGCCCGGGGCGTGGCCGCACCCGGGCCAGGCCGAACGGGCGGAGTTGGCCACGCTGCTGGCCGCCGCGCCCGACGAGGCGGTGGTGCTGCTCGACGGTCTGATCGCCTCGGCCGTGCCGGACCTGCTCGCCCCGCACGCCCACCGCCTGCGCCTGGTCGTCCTCGTGCACATGCCGCTGGACGACGAGGCCGAGGGGCGGGCGCTGGCCACCGCGCGGGCCGTCGTCACCACCAGCGAATGGACCCGCCGCCGTCTGCTGACCCGCCATTCGCTGCCCGCCGACCGTGTCCGGGTCGCGCCGCCGGGTGTGACGCCCGCGCCGCCGACGCCCCCCGGCTCGGCCACCGGCGGCCGGTTGCTCTGCGTGGCCGCGGTCACCCACCACAAGGGCCACGATGTGCTGGTCGACGCGCTGTCCGTGGTGGCCGAGGGGCCCTGGACGCTGGTCTGCGCCGGCACGCTGACCCGGGAGCCCGAGCTGGTGCACCAGCTGCGCGACCGGCTCGCCAGCGCCGGCCTCGCCGACCGGGTCCGACTGGCCGGCCCGCTGACCGGTGCGGCGCTCGACGCCGCGTACGACAGCGCGGACCTGCTCGTGCTGCCGTCGCGAGGCGAGACGTACGGCATGGTCGTCACCGAGGCACTGGCCCGCGGCCTACCGGTGCTGGCCACCCAGGTGGGCGGACTACCGGAGGCGCTGGGCCGCACTCCCGACGGTGACCTGCCGGGGCTGCTGGTCCCGCCCGACGATCCGGCCGCGCTGGCCGGCGCGTTGAGCTGGTGGTTGGGCGACGACGAGCTGCGGGCCCAGCTGCGGTGTGCGGCCCTCGCCCGGCGCGACACCCTGACCGACTGGCCGGTGACGACCGCGCTGCTGGCCGCAGTGCTCGAGGAGGTGGCGGGATGACCGTCGAGGAGACCCTGCCGTTCGCCGACTGGCTGATGCTGCGCGAGGCGGCCGACGCGGCCGCCCGTGACGAGGACCTGGTGAACGCCGTACGCCTCCAATTGACCGGCCGGCATCCGACGGTGATCCACGACCTGGGCAGCGGCACCGGCTCGATGAGCCGCTGGCTCGCCACCCGACTGCCCGGACCGCAGCACTGGGTGCTGCACGACCGGGACGCCGACCTGCTGGCCCGGGCCGCCGAGGGCATGACCGGGGTGAGAGCCGCCGACGGCGCCCCGGTCACCGTCAGCACCCGCTGCGGCGACCTCACCCGGCTGACCGCCGCCGACCTGGCCGACGCGTCAGTGGTCACCGCGTCCGCGCTGTTGGACATGCTGACCGCGGAGGAGGTCGAACGGGTGGTGGCCGCCTGCGCTGGCCGGCCGGCCCTGTTCGCCGTCTCGGTGACCGGGCGGGTCCGGTTCACCCCGGTCGACCCGCTCGACGAGGTGGTCGGGGCAGCGTTCAACGACCACCAGCGGCGTACCGTCGACGGCCGGCGGCTGCTCGGCCCGGATGCCGCCGCCGTCACCGCCGCCGCGTTCGCCCGGCGCGGCGTGGACGTGCGGGAACGGCCCAGCCCGTGGCGTCTCGGCCCGGAGCAGGCCGACCTGGCCGCCGAGTGGTTCCGGGGCTGGCTGGGGGCGGCCTGTGAGCAGCGCCCCGACCTTGCCGGCCCCGCCCAGGCGTACGCCCGCCGCCGGTTGGCCGACGCGGCGGCCGGCCGACTCACTGTCCTGGTCGACCACACTGACCTCCTCGCCGGTGGATGAACCGTTCACGCCCTGGGTACGTGCACTAGGGCAAGTGGACGATCTTCAAGGGGAGGACCGGCGCCGATGTTCTGGGCCTGGGCACGAGTGGTCGGCGGGGTGGGTCTTCTCGCCGTCCTGCTGTGGCAGGTGGGCACTGGCCCGTTCCTCGCCGGAGTACGACTGATCGACGCGCCAGCGTTGGCGGCGGCGCTGGTCATCGGAGTGCTCACCACTGTCTGCGCGGCGTGGCGGTGGAGCCTTGTCGCCGGCGGCCTCGGCGTCCGCCTGCCTCTGGCCACCGCGGTGGCGCACTGCTACCGGGCCGTGTTCCTCAACGCCACCCTGCCCGGCGGGGTGCTCGGCGACGTGCACCGGGCGGTACGCCACGGCCGCGACGCCGGTGACGTCAGCCGGGGCATCCGCGCGGTGGTCTGGGAGCGTACCGCTGGGCAGGTGGTCCTGGTCGGAGTCGCGCTGGTGGTGCTCACGGCCTTCCCGTCCCCGGTACGGCCGTACCTGCCGGTCGCCGCCGCGCTGCTCCTCGCCGGTGGGCTGGTCGCCGTGCTGGTGGCCCGGGCCCTCCCGAACGGCGGCGGCTCGCGCTGGGCGACGGCACTGCGTACCGCAGTGGCGGACGTGCGGTCGGGGCTGTTGGCGCGGCGTACCTGGTTCGGTGTGCTGGTCACCTCGGCCGTGATGGTCGCCGGTCACCTGGCCACCTTCCTGGTGGCGGCGCGTACCGCCGGCTCGGACGCCCCGCTGTCCCGACTGCTGCCGTTGACGCTGCTCGCCCTGCTCGCGATGGGCCTGCCGTTGAACGTGGCCGGCTTCGGGCCGCGCGAGGGGGTGGCAGCATGGGTGTTCGGCGCGGCCGGCCTCAGCGCGGCCGAGGGTGTCGCCACCGCGACTGTCTACGGTGCACTGGTCTTGGTGGCCAGCCTGCCCGGGGCCGCCGTGCTGCTGGCCCGTCGGCGTCGGATTCCGGTCGCCGCCCGGGAAGCCGCTTCCGGCGGCGACTGTTGAGTCGGTTGTGAGACGGTACGCGTCGCCGGACGGCGGCGGCGCCGGACAAAGGAGTCCCATGCCCGAAGCATTGCCGGTTGCCACGATCCGCACGCAGGTCACCGTGCCGCTGGCCTTTCCGGACGGTTACACCACGACCGCCCGGGTCTTCACCTTCAAGGGCCTGGTGGACGGTCGGGAGCACCTGGCCCTCGGCCTCGGCGACTGGGCGGGCACCCTGGACCGGCTCGCCGCCGGGGGAGAAGCCCCGCTGGTCCGTCCGCACAGCGAGTGCCTGACCGGCGACGTGTTCGGCAGCCAACGCTGCGACTGCGGGCCGCAACTGCGCGAGGCGGTGCAGCGGATCGCCGAGACCGGCGGTTTTCTGCTCTACCTGCGACAGGAGGGCCGCGGCATCGGCCTGTACGCCAAACTCGACGCGTACGCGTTGCAGGACGCCGGGTTGGACACCTACCAGGCCAACGTCGCGCTGGGGCGGGGCGAGGATGAGCGGGACTACAGCGCCGCCGCGCAGATGCTTGCCACGTTGGGTGTGCCGCGGGTTCGACTGCTGAGCAGCAACCCGGACAAGGCCGAGCAGTTGACCCGGCTGGGCGTGGACGTGGCCGAGCGGGTGCTCACCAGCATCTTCCTCTCGCCGGCCAACGCCGACTACCTGGCGGCGAAGGCGGCCAAGGCGGCGGAGGTCGAGGCGGCGGAGGCGGCGGAGGCTCTCGCGGGTCGTCCTTCTGAGCGGCCCGTCTCCCGATGAGCTGGCGGTCGGAGCCGGCGCGCCCGTACGTGCTGCTGAGTTGTGCCGCCTCCATCGACGGGTACATCGACGACGCCTCCGAGAAGCGGTTGCTGCTGTCCAACGAGGCGGACCTGGACCGCGTCGACGCGGTCCGGGCCAGCTGCGATGCCATTCTGGTCGGCGCCGGCACCGTCCGCCGTGACGATCCTCGGCTGCTGGTGCGCTCGCCGAGCCGCCGGGCCGAGCGGGTGGCGGCCGGCCGGCCCGCCTCTCCCACCAAGGTCACCCTGACCGCCCGGGGCGACCTCGACCCGACCGCCCGCTTCTTCACCGCCGGTGACTCGGCCCGGCTCGTCTACTGCGCCACCGGCGCGCTGGTGAAGACCCAGGAACGGGTCGGTCGACTGGCCACCGTCGTCGACGCGGGCGAGCCCGTCGACCCGGCCTGGGTGCTGACCGACCTGGTCGCGCGGGGTGTACAGCGGTTGATGGTGGAGGGCGGCGGGACGGTGCACGCCCAGTTCCTCGCCGCCGGTCTCGCCGACGAACTGCACCTGGTGGTCGCCCCGTTCTTCGTCGGTGACGGTCGGGCGCCCCGGTTCGTCGGCGAGGGTCGCTTCCCCTGGCACCCGGGTCGCCGCGCCCGCCTGGCCGAGGCCCGCCAGATCGGCGACGTGGTCCTGCTCCGCTACGCCCTCTCCGACCGCTGCCCCGCCGACTGATCAGGGCCGCCGCACCGAGCCGCCGGGCTCTGTCGCGAGCCGTCGGGTGATTATTCTGTCGACGGCGGTGCCGGCGCCCGGACAGAATTCCCGGATGTCCGTTCCGCCGCTGGCCCTTCTGCGCTGGCAGTTCGACCTGACCTGGTCGCTGTTCGAGTACCACCTCGAGCGACTCGATGCCGCGGATTTCCTGTGGGAGCCGGCCGCCCACTGCTGGTCGGTGCGGCAGGGCACGGACGGCACCTGGGTTCCGGACTGGGCCGACACCGAACCCGACCCGGTCCCGGTGCCGACGATCGGTTGGCTCACCTGGCACGTCGGCTGGTGGTGGACCGTGACGATGGACCATCTCCGGGGGGTGCCGGCGCGGGACCGCACGGCTGTCGCCTGGCCGGGCCCGGGCGAGCCGAGTGTCGCCTGGCTGCGTGGCCTGCGCTCCGAGTGGCTGGGTCTACTCGACCAGTTCAGCGAGCGTGACCTCGACCGCATCGCGACGTTCCCCTGGCCGGACGGGACCGACCACACCGTCACGCACACGATCGGGTGGGTCAACTCCGAGCTGATGAAGAACGTCGCGGAGATCGGTCAGCTCCGGCTGCTCCGTGCCGCACGGACCGATCCGGACGGCCCGACTCGACCAACTCGACCGTGAGTTACCTGGCCGCCTCCACGCTGCGTTCGGCTGGCCCACCAGCTCGATCTGCCGAGGAGCGGTATCCGCCTGGACGAAGGCGACCGACGGTGACCTCGTCGGCTGCCGGGACGCCACACCGACCTGGACACCTGGTTCCCGTTCGGACTGTGCGGGCTGATCGACGGCCTGTTGCGCAGCCCCGCTCGGTAGGGTGGCCGGCGTGCCGCGACTGGTGAAAATCACTCAAGACAACGTGGAGGCCGCGTGCCGGGTGAGCGTGCGGCCCGACCAGGAGAAGTTCTCGTCTCCGGTGGCCTGGTCCCTCGCCGAGGCGTACGCGCAGCCCGACATCGCGTGGCCGCGTCTGATCGTCGAGGGTGACGAGATCGTCGGCTTCCTGATGGGCTTCTTCGACATCGTGTGGGACCCGGCCCAACCGGACGACAGGCGCTCGGGGCTGTGGCGGCTGAACATCGCCGCCGAGCACCAGGGCCGGGGGTACGGCCGCTTCGCGGTACAGGCCGTCCGCGACGAGGCCCGCCGACGTGGGCACGACCACGTCTACACGACATGGAAGCCGGGGCCGGACGGCCCGGAGCGGTTCTATCTGAAACTCGGGTTCCAGCTGACCGGGGAGACCAGCGAGGACGAGGTGGTGGGCGTCCACACCACTCACTGAGCGGACGCCGCCGGCCACCCCGGACCGAGTGATCAGCAGTGCGGCGGGGCCTGCGTACGATGCGGGGTCGAGTTCCCCTCGTCGTGGCGGAGGTATCGGTCAATGGCAGGCCAGCACGAGGGTTTCGCTCTCGGCGTCGACCTCGGTACGTCCAACACCGTCGCGGTGCTGCGCTGGCCGGACGGGCGGACCCGTCCGCTGCTGATGGACGGTCAACCGCTCAGTCCGTCCGCTGTCTACGCCGACCCGGACGGCACCCTGCACAGTGGCTGGGACGCCCGCCGACTGGCGCAGGCCGACCCCGCCCGGTTCGAGGCGAACCCGAAGCGTCGGGTGGACGAGCCGACCGTGCGGCTCGGCGACCGCGCGTACCGTCCGGCCGACCTGCTCGCCGCGGTGCTGGCGGCGGTCGGACGGGCCGCGGTGGGCGCTGTGGGTTTCCTGCCCCCGGCCGTGGTCACCTGCCCGGCCGCCTGGGACGCGACGCGGCGGCAGGTCCTCGCCGACGCGCTGCTGCGTGCGGGCTGGCCGCAGGCGGCCGAGCACACCCTCGCCGGGCCGACGCCGCCGGGCACCCGCCTGCTGCGGGAACCGGTGGCCGCCGCCCGCTACTACACCCAGGTGCTGCACCGTCCGGTGCCGGTCGGCGGGGCGATCGCGGTGTTCGACTTCGGTGGCGGGACGCTCGACGTCGCGGTGCTGCGCAACGAGGGCGCGGACCCGTGGGGTGACTCCGGCTTCAGCGTGGTCGCCGACGGTGGGCTGCCCGACCTGGGCGGCCTGGACCTCGACGCCGCGCTGGTGCGGCGCGTTGGTGAGCTGATCGGTGAGCGGCACGCCGCGCAGTGGGCCCGGCTCACCCGGCCGGCGGATCCGGCGCAGCGCCGCGACCAGGTCCGGCTCTGGGACGAGGTACGAGGCGCGAAGGAGACCCTGTCCCGGTCTGCGACCGCCCCGGTCGCGGTGCCGGGGGTGGCCGAGACGATCCAGCTGACCCGGGCGGACGTCGAACGGGTGGCCACGCCGCTGCTGCGCCGCGCGGTGCAGCGGGCCCGGGAGGTGATCGCCGCCGCCGGCCTCAGCCCCGATCAGCTGGCCGGGCTGTTCCTCGTGGGCGGATCGTCGCGGATCCCGCTGGTGGCCCGCATGCTGCACGCCGAGCTGGGGATCGCGCCGACGGTGCTGGACCAGCCGGAGTTGCCGGTGGCCGAGGGCGCCCTGACCGACCTGCCACTGCGCAAGGCGCTACCCGCCCCGGCGTACGCGGGACCGCCGCTCGCGCCACCCGCGCCGGCTCCGGTGAGCCCACCCGCCCCGGCCGCAGCCCCCGCCCCGGTCGTACCGTCGCAGCCCTGGCCGGGATCCACCCCGCCGGCGGGCCCGCCCCCCGGGCCGGGCCTGGCCGGCCCCACCCCGACCCCGCCGGGTGGCGCGACCCGCTGGCGGCGGGCGCGCTGGGTGGTGCTCGGCGCGGTGCTGGCCCTGGCCGGGCTGGCCACCGCGGCGACGCTCTACCTGACCCGGGACCGCTACCCGGATCTGGAGTTCTCCTCGCTGCGCGAGCTGTCCCGGCACTCGGCCGGTGCCGAGCGTCCGGCCGACATGTGGACGGCGGTGCTCGACGATCGGGCCTACCTCGCGTTTCCGCTGTCGGACGGCCGGCTGGAGGTGGTGGCCGTCGACGCGGGCAACGGCCGCGAGGTGTGGCGCGAACAGACCGACGTGCGGGCCGACGACTGGGAGGCGATCATCGCCGTCCCGGGGGCGGTCGCGGTCCTCGCCGACGCGCCGGGCGACAGCACCCCCCGACCGTTGGCCGTCCTCGACGGGCGTACCGGCGAACAGCGCTGGCAGCGCGTTCTGCGTGGTGACGACGACGTCTACTTCGCCGACGACACGGCGGTGTTGGTGGACCGGGCCGCTGACGAACTGGTTGGCCTGCGCCTGACCAACGGCTCGGCGAAGTGGACCACACCCAACCCCCGCGGTCAGTTCACCGGTGGCCGTACCGTGGTCCGGCCGGTCGGCACCGACGCGGCGGCGGCCGGGCCGGCCTTCCTCGACGGCACGCCCCGCGACCCGTGGACCAGCAAGGGGCGGCGACTTGTCCAGGTGGGTGCGGACCGGTCGGTGCGGCTGCTCGACATGGCATCCGGCGCGGTGCTGCGTCAGTGGGGCAGCGTCGCCGACCTCGACGACCTGGTGGTCGCCCACGAGGACCGTCTTTACGTGGCCGCCAACGAGGGTGGTTTCCAGCTGCTCGCGTACGACCTGGGTTCCGACGCCGAACCGGTGGTGCTGCACCGGTCCGGGAACGACGACTACCGCCCGAAAGAGCTGGTGGCCTGCGGTGCTCGGCGGGCCTGCCTGTTGCAGGTGCCGAACAACGACGTCGCGCGCACCGAGGTGGTGGCGGCCACCGAGGGCGAGCGCATGACCAAATGGTCGGCGCCGGGCGTGACCAGCCTGGTCCCGTTGGGTGAGCAGGTGCTCGCCCAACGGGAGTTCCCGGAGCCGACCGTCACCGTCTTCGACGCCGCCGGAAAGCCGGTGCTGCGGGACCGGGGCGGGGTGGCGGTCCGCCTCGACGAGGGCAACCTGCTGGTCTTCGCCAAGGCGCCCAGCGTGGTCGCGGACAACCGGGTGCTGGCCGGGGTGTGGGCCGAGTCCGGCGAGGTCGACGAGTTGGGTGAGCTGAAGGACGTGCGCAGCTCGTCCTGCTCGTGGAACACCCAGGTGATCGCCTGTGGCGCGGAGAAGGACTTCGTGGTGTACCGCTTTACCGACGACTGACGTCAACGGCCAACGGGTCGGCTCGTACGATGCTCCGGTGAATCTTCGAGGCACGGTCCGCGCCGATCGTCCGCTGGTGGTGCTCGCCGTCGGGGAGGAGGCCCGCTATCTGCCGCCCGAGCTGCCGGTCCTGCTCACCGGGATGGGCAAGGTGAACGCCGCCAGCGCGGTGGCCGCGGTACTGGCCGCCGGGCCGCGCCCCGCCCTGCTGCTCAACCTGGGTACGGCCGGGGCGTTGCGCCCCGGATTGGCCGGCATCCACGAGGTCGCCACAGTGCTCCAGCACGACCTGGACACCGACCTGCTGCGCACGCTCACCGGCGAGACCTACGGGGCGCCGCTGTCGCTGGCCGCCGAGGGCGCGGTGCTGGCCACCGGTGACACCTTCGTGGCCGACAACGCGGAGCGGGACCGGCTGGCGCAGCGCGCCGACCTGGTCGACATGGAGGGGTACGCGGTGGCCTGGGCCGCCGCCCAGGCCGGTGTGCCGTGCCGGCTGGTCAAGCAGGTCAGCGACGAGGCGGGCGACGGCGCGGCCCGCACCTGGCAGGAGTCGGTGGACGCCTGCGCCCGGGACCTCGCCGACTGGGCCGGTCGGCACCTCGCCTGACCGTCGAGGGTCATCCGGCGGGCGGTCGTGGCCCGAGCCCGCGCCGGGTCTCCCGGCGGCCGCCCCTGGGGAACAGGACGTGCACTCCCAGCGCGAGGGCCACAATCGCGGTGACCAGCACGGGTGGCCAGCCGCCGGCCCAGGGCAGCAGCAGCAGGGGGAGCAGTTGCGACGCCACTCGCCGCCACGGCACGCGGACGGAGAGCAGGTAGGCGAACACTGCCCGGCCGAGCACGAACACCAGCGGTCCGCCGATGATCAGCAGCAGCCACCGTACCGGTGTCGTTCCGGTCGGTCGGTCGACGACAAGATCGAAGGAGGCCGCCGTGACGAGCACGCCGACCAGTATTACCAGGTGGGTGTACGGAGCGATCCGGGAGGACCGGCCGGGCATTGACGCGGACGCGGTTTCGCGCAACTCGCCGGCCCGATAGACGTAGATCTGCCACAGCAGCAGCATGATGGCGAACGCGCAGAGCAGGGCGATGATTCTGAGGCGGTCGAACTCGCTGCGGCTGAGTTCCAGGGTCGGCACCAGGATGATGTCGCCGAGGGCCAGGATGACGAACTGCTGGTACCGCTCGCCCAGGTGCGCAGTGGTCCGGTCGTACTGGTCGAGAGGCACCCGGCCGAGCCACGGTGTGGGGTAGCGCGCCGCCGCGGAGAGCAGGTCGATGGCGATCGCGGTGGTCCAGATCCACCACCGAGCGGTGCCTGCCATCGCCCCGACGATCCAGAGGACGCCGGACACCAGGAACCAGAACAGGAATCGGGTTGCTCGCGCCATGGCCGAGGGGTGCTGCTGCCGGTACAACGTGCTGACCAGGACGATGCCGCGTACCACGTGGGTGCCGACGTAGGCGAGCGCGAAGGCCAGGGACTGCCCTCTGGTGACCATCGGCAGCGATGCCGCCATCCCCACCGATCCGACCATGGCGACCATCAGGATGGCCTGAATGGGGCGCTGTTGCGGGTCGTAGAACTCGGTCGTGGTGGAGGTGACCGACCACGTCCACCAGATCGCCGTCAGCATCAGCAACACCGCCAGGCTGCGCGCCCAGGATTCTTGGTCGGCGAGCAACTTCGAGGTCTGCGCGAGGGCGGCCACGAAGACCACGTCGAAGAGCAACTCCAGCAGCGTCGCCCGAGTCGACCCGTCCAGACGGCGTACCAGCGCCGCGCTGCCTCCGGTGGTCATGCCCGGCCTCCCGCCGTGTCTCCGAAAATTATCGGCGGTGCCGGCGCGGCCCGTCCCCGGATCGGCGATTCCTGCCCGTCGGGCAAGGGCGGTCGGAGGTTGCCACGGCGAGCGCCGGTCGACACTCCGGCTGAGCGTGGCGGGTCAGTTGTCGGGTTGCCGCATCCGCAGGCCCGGTGTGGTCTCCCGGGCCGCACCGGGAGACAGGATGTGACCGGCCAACCCGAGCGCCACGATCGTGGCTACCAGCACCGGCGGCCAGCCGCCGGCCCACGGCAGCACCAGCAGCGGCAGGAGCTGCCAGGCAACTCGCCGCCACGGCATGACCCACGACACCGCCAGGGTGAAGATGACGCGGCCGATCACGAACAGCGTCGGGCCGGTGATGATCAGTACGAGCCACGGCACCGGCGTCGTTCCGGTCGGCCTGGTCACGACCAGGTCGAAGCTGGCGGCAGTGCTGGCCACGCCGGCCAGCATGACCAGATGGGTGAACGGGGCCAGTCGTGTTGCCCGGCTCCCGTGGGCCCCGGCCGCCACCAACAACTCGCCGGCGCGGAAGACGTAGACCTGCCAGAGCAGCAGCATGGTGGCAAAGGCGCAGAGCAGGGAGGTGAGCCGGAGGTGGTCGAGGTGGCCCCGGCTGACCTGCAGCGTCGGCAACAGGATGATGTCGCCGAGGGCCAGGATGATGAACTGTTGGTACCGCTCGCCCAGGTGCTCGGTGGTCCGCCCGTACTGGGCGAGCGGCACCCGGCCCAGCCGGGGTGTGGGGTAGCGGGCCGCCCCGCCGAGCAGGTCGATCGTTATGGCGATCGTCCAGAGCCCCCAGTTCGGAGTCTCCGACAGCGCACCGAGGACCCAGAAGACGCCGGACACCGTGAACCAGAAGAGAAACCGGGTGGCCCGCTCCCTGGCCGTCCGGTGCCCCTTCAGGTGCAGGGCGGCGACCAGGATGATGCAGCGAATCACGTGCGTGCCGACGTACGAGATCACGAAGAGCATCAGGTGCCCGATGCTGACCATCGGCAGCGATGCCGCCATCCCCACCGACCCGACCATGGCGATCATCAGGATGGCCTGGATCGGGCGTTGCTGGGGATCGTAGAACTCGGTGGTGGTCGTGGTGACCGACCACGTCCACCAGACGGCGGTCAGCATCAGCAGCAGTTTGGCGCCGCCGGACCAGGAGAGCTCTTCGGACAACAGTTTCGACGTCAGTGCGAGGGCGGCCACGAAGACCACGTCGAAGAGCAACTCCAGCAGTGTTGCCCGGGTCGACTGGTCCAGCCGACGTACCAGCGCCGCATTCCCTTTGGTGGTCATGCCTGGCCTCCCGCCGCGTCTCCCGGGGAATTATCGGCGGCATCGACACGGGCCGTCCCCGGATCGGTGATTCCCGCTGGTCGGGGAAGAGGGCGGCCGGAGGTTGCCACGGCGTCGGGCGTCGGGCGATGCTTGGCCGCATCCATCAAGCTCGATCTCTTCGGAGGTTCGGATGCGCCGCTCCCCGCTGATCGCCCTCGTCCTGACCGCCCTGCTGCTCATCGCGCCCGGCGCGGCGCAGGCCGCCGTCCCCGACCAGGCCGCCGCGCCCGCCGCCGACCAGGCGGCCACGCTGACCGGGGTACGCACCGCGGGCACCGCCTGGGGCCTCGACCCCGCCACCGGCCGGATGACCCTCACCGTCGACGACACCGTTGCCCCCGGCGAACTGGCCGCACTGCGGGCGATCACCGACCGGGCCGGCGTGCTGCTGCGCCGCGAACCCGGAACCCTGCGCCCCCTGATCGCCGGCGGGCAGGCCATCTACGGCGGCGGGGCGCGCTGC
The DNA here is from genome assembly GCF_040608575.1 of Micromonospora sp. NPDC005171. NCBI lineage: Bacteria > Bacillati > Actinomycetota > Actinomycetes > Micromonosporales > Micromonosporaceae > Micromonospora > Micromonospora sp. NPDC005171. The sequence continues at coordinate 100,958 of NZ_JBEXIM010000011.1, forward strand.
TCGCTCGGCGCGAACGCGCGCAGCGGCAGCACCTACTACGTGATCACCGCCGGGCACTGCACCACCGCCGCCGCCACCTGGTACGCCGACAGCGCCCAGACCACCGTGCTCGGCAACCGCACCGCCACCAGCTACCCCACCAACGACTACGGGCTGATCCGCTACACCGGCCGGATCACCCACCCGAGCGCGGTCTACACCTACCCCGGCCTGCTGACCATCACCGGCCCGGGCAACGCGTACATCGGTCAGGCGGTGTGCCGCAGTGGCAGCACCACCGGGGTGCGCTGCGGCACTGTCACCGGTCTCAACCAGACCGTCAACTACTCCACCGGCGTGATCTACGGCCTGATCCGCACCAACATCTGCGCCGAGCCGGGGGACAGCGGTGGACCCCTCTACGTGGCCTCCACCGGCACCATCCTCGGCATCCTCTCCGGCGGCACCGGCAACTGCACCGCCGGCGGCACCACCTACTACCAGCCGATCGCGGAGGTGCTGGCCGCGTACGGGCTGACGTTGCCCTGACCGGTGGGACACCGAGTTGCCCGTCCCGCGCGGGACACCTAGGCTCGGCGACGCCCAGCACCCCCGCCGCGAGGACGTGTGCCCGATGCCGACCGATCCCCGACCTGACCAGGCGAGTGTCCCGGCCGGCCTCCCGTCGGTCGAGGTGGCCGCGGTGGGGGAGACGATGGTGGTGCTCTGCCCCGCGCCGGGTGAGCCGCTGGAGCACGCCGAGCGGGTCGCCGTGTCGGTCGGTGGCGCCGAGTCCAACGTGGCCGGTTACCTGGCGCGGCTGGGACACCGGACGAGCTGGGTGAGCCGGGTCGGCGACGACCCCTTCGGTCGGGCCGTCATCCGACACGTCGCCGCCGCCGGCGTCCGCGTCGACCAGGTGTGCGTGGACCCGACCGCCCCCACCGGCCTGTACGTCAAGGACCCGGGCCCGGAGGGGACCGCCGTGCACTACTACCGGGCCGGCTCGGCGGCCGCCCGGATGGACCCCGCCACGCTGGCCGACCCGGCGCTGGCCGGTGCCCGGGTGCTGCACCTGTCCGGGATCACCCCGGCGCTCTCCGCGTCCTGCCGGGCGCTCGTCGAGCACGCGGTGACCGACCGACCGCTGGCAGGGTCGTTGGTCAGCTTCGACGTCAACCACCGGGCCCGGCTGTGGCCCGCCGAGCAGGCCGCGCCGGTGCTCCGCGACCTCGCCAACCGCTGCGACCTCGTCTTCGTCGGGCAGGACGAGGCGGAGACCCTCTGGGGCACCACCGACCCGACCGCCGTACGCGAGTTGTTGCCCGAACCGGAGACGGTGGTCATCAAGGACGGCGCGGTGGGCGCCACCGCGCTGGTCCGTGACGCCGAACCGGTCTTCGTGCCCGCGCCCCGGGTGACCGTGGTGGAGCCGGTCGGCGCCGGAGACGCCTTCGCCGCCGGCTACCTGGCCGGGCTGCTGCGCGACCTCGACCCCGTGCGGCGGTTGCGCCTCGGCCACCTCGTCGCCGCGCAGGCGTTGACGAGCAGCGGCGACAACGCCCCGGTCCCGCCGTGGGCCTGGTTCGAGAAACTCATCGACGCCCCCGCCGACGCCTGGTCGCCGCTCGACCTGACCGACCCGGGGGCGACGACCTGAGTCGGGCCGCCGGGTGGCGACCCGGCCAGCAGCAACAGTTTCACCGCGACCTCGGATGGAGTGCACCATGACCACACCGGACTTCGACCACATCTTCGGCGGTGCCCGGGTGATGGCGATCCTGCGCGGCCTGCCGGTCGCCGAGACCGTTCGGCTCGCCGATCGGGCCTGGGACCTCGGCATCGACGTGGTGGAGGTTCCGGTGGCCACCGCGGACGCGGTGCCGGCGCTGCGGGCCGCCGTCGAGGCGGGAGCCGAACGCGACCGGATCGTCGGCGCCGGCACCGTGCTCGACGTCGAACAGGTCGCCGCAGCGGCCGACGCGGGCGCCCGGTTCACCGTCGCGCCCGGCCTGGACCTCGCGGTCGCCGACGCTGCCGCCGCGCGTGGCCTGCCGCACCTGCCCGGCGTGGCCACTCCCACCGAGGCCCAGCAGGCGTTGCGGCACGGCCTCACCTGGCTCAAGGCGTTCCCCGCGATCTCCCTCGGCCCGGCCTGGTTCAAGGCCGTGGCCGGCCCGCTGCCGCAGCTGCGCTTCGTCGCCACCGGCGGTCTCGACGCGGGCAACGCGGGCGCGTTCCTGGAAGCCGGCGTACGCGTGGTGGCCGTCGGCTCCGCGCTCTCCGACCCCACCCAACTCGACGCCCTGGCCAAGCTGACCCGCCCCTCCCTCTAACCCCCTCCTCCCGCCGATCTTGCACTTACGGTCGCCGCTCGTCCTGATTCGCGACTTTGGTCGGGACAGCAAGTGCACGATCGCGGCGGAATGGGCGGGGGAGAGCGCGGGCGGGACTCGGGATGGGGTGGCGGGGTTGCGCCATGGCGCAAGTGCGTCGGGGTGCGGGGCGGGGTTGCTGTGGCCTCTGCGTCGATGCTGTGGTGCGTACCACTTCTCGACACAAAGAGGTCATCGTGACTCTGTCTCACCGGCGCCGCCGATCCGGGCTGATCGCCCTCGGCGCCGCCCTCACCCTGGCGGCCGGGTTCACCCCACCCGGCGCGGGAGCGGCCGCCGCCCCGCCGAACAACCCCGGCCGCCCGGCGGGCCAACCCCCGGCCGCCGCCGGACGCGCGTCCACCGTCACCCTGATCACTGGTGACACGGTCACCGTCACCACCGCGGCGGACGGCAGCACCGTGTCGACAGTGCGTCGGCCGGACGGCAGCACCCCGAGCTTCCACCGCACCGTGCGCGACGGCGACACCTACGTCTACCCGGACGCGGCGCTGTCCTATGTGACAGGTGGCCTGCTGGACCGGCAACTGTTCAACGTCACCGACCTCATCGCCGACGGTTACGACGACGCGCACACCGACGCGCTTCCGCTGATCGTCACGATGACCGACGCGGCGGCCCGTAACCGCACCCGCCCCGCCGTGGACGGCGCCGAGCTGGTCCGACAGTTGGACAGTGTGCAGGGCGCGGCGTTGACCCGCCAGCGCGCCACCGCCGAGCGGTTCTGGACCGCGCTCACCGCCGGTTCGACCCGGCGTACCGGCGACGCCCCGACCCTGGCCAACGGCATCGCGAAGGTCTGGTTGGACGGCCGGGTGCACGCCGACCTGGCCGAGTCCACGGCGCAGATCGGCGCGCCGAAGCTGTGGGCCGAGGGCAACACCGCCGCCGGGGTCGACGTCGCGGTCCTCGACTCGGGGGCGGACGCCGAACACCCGGACCTCGCCGGCCAGATCGCCGAGTCCAGCAGCTTCGTGCCCGAGGAGCCCGACATCCTCGACTACAAGGGGCACGGCACGCACGTCGCCTCGACGATCGCCGGCACCGGCGCCGCGTCCGGTGGCGCCGAGCGGGGTGTGGCCCCCGGCGCCCGGCTGCACATCGGCAAGGTGCTCAACAGCGAGGGCAGCGGGCAGGACTCCTGGATCATCGCCGGCATGGAGTGGGCGGCCCGGGAGCAGAAGGCCCGGGTGGTCAGCATGAGCCTGGGTGGCGAGTCCACCGACGGCAGCGACCCGATGAGCCAGGCGGTCGACCGGCTCAGCGCCGAGACCGGCGCCCTCTTCGTGATCGCCGGCGGCAACAGCGGCCCGGCCAGCATCGGCAGCCCGGGTGCCGCGAACTCGGCGCTCACCGTCGGCGCCGTCGACGCCACCGACCACCTCGCCGACTTCTCCAGCCAGGGCCCGCGCGCCGGCGACGGTGGGCTCAAGCCTGAGATCACCGCCCCCGGCGTGGACATCCTGGCCGCCCGCTCGCACCTGGTGCGGGGCGGCTCGGGGGACTACACGCTGATGAGCGGCACCTCGATGGCCACCCCGCACGTGGCTGGCACGGCCGCGCTGGTCGCCGCCGCACACCCGGACTGGACCGGTCAGCGGATCAAGGAAGCGCTGGTCAGCACGGTCAAGGCCACCCCGGAATACACCCCGTACCAGGCGGGTGCCGGCCGGGTCGACGCGGTCGCCGCCGCGCACGCCACGGTCTTCGCCACCCCGAGCGCCTACTCCGGTTTCCAGGCGTGGCCGCAGCAGCCGGGCGCGACAGTCGACCGTACGGTCACCTACACCAACCTCGGCAGCACGCCGGTGGCCCTGAAGCTGGCCCTCGACGCGGCCACCGCGCCGGCCGGCCTCTTCGCGCTCTCCGCCGACCGGGTCACCGTGCCGGCGGGCGGCACCGCCACCGTGACGGTGACCGCCGCGTACGACAAGCTGCCGGTCGAGAAGCAGGTCAGCGGCATGATCGTCGCGACCGACGACGCCGGTACGGTGCGCGGCCGCACCCTGGTCGGGGCCGGCAAGGAAGGCCAGCGGCAGAACCTGACGCTTGTCGCGAAGGACCGGGACGGCAAGCCGCTCGCCGGCAAGGTCATCCTCACCGCCGACACCCTGTTCACCGCCGTGGACCTGCCCGAGAGCGGCACCGCCACGCTGCGGCTGCCGGTGGCGAGCTGGAACGGTTGGATCTCCGCGGACGTGCGCGGCGCGCACGGGCCGCACTCCAAGGGCATGGCGATGCTCAGCTTCACCGACGTCAACCTGGACCGCGACCAGACCGTCATCCTGGACGCGCGGGCCGCCCGACAGGTGCAGGCCCGGGTGCCGCAGGAGGCCACCGCCAGCGCGCTGCGGATGGACATCCACCGGTCCACGAAGAACGGTCTCACCGAGAGTCAGGTGCTGCCCGACGACTCGTACGACAGCATGTGGGCGTTGCCGACGAGCCGCCCGGTGACCGACGGCGAGTTCGAGTTCGGCGCCCGGTGGCGGCTGGAGCAGCCGGCGTTGACCGTCTCGGCGGGCGGTCGCTCGTACGACGATCTGCTGGTGAAGCGCGCGACCCCGGCGCTGCCCGCCGGTCGTCGCCAACTGGACGCGGTCTACGTCGCCGACGCGTCGGCGGCGGGGCTGGCCAAGCGGCCGGTCCGGGACCGGGCCGTGGTGGTGCGCCGCAGTGACAGCGTGGACATCGCCACCCAGGCGCAGGCCGCCGCGGCGGCCGGGGCGAAGCTGCTGCTCGTCGTCAACGACGGCATCGGTCGGCTCCAGCCCTGGGACGAGTTCGCGTGGAGCCCGGAGAGCCCGGCCCCGGTTACCGTCGCCACGCTCGGCGCCGACGAGGGTGGGCAGCTCATCGCCACGCTGGAGCGCGGCGCGGTGCGGCTGACCGTCGAGTCGCACCCGGAGACCAGCTACCTGTACGACGTGGCGCACCACTGGACCGGCACGGTGCCGGCCGACCCCACCTACCGGCCCACGAAGGCTCAGTTGGCCCGGGTGGACGTGGAGTTCCGCAACTACCGGCAGGGCAAGGCGCTGGAGTTCCGCACCGACATCTGGCGTGGCTGGGCGTCGAGCAACCAGGAGCCGGCCCCGGCGCAGGGCCGGCGGACCGACTGGGTGAGCGCCGACCAGCGGTGGATCGACGACGCGTTCATCGCCGGCGAGACCGGTCAGCACCTGCAGGCGGTGACGACCTACCCGGCCGGCAAGCCGAGCGCCGTCACCTGGTTCGGGCCGATCCAGCGACCCCGGATGGGCGGAAGCTACGTGCCGGTCCGGTACCTGGACACCGTCTACCTGCCCGCGCCCGGGTGGGGCGACGGGGGCGGTCACATCGGAGAGGCGTACGCCAACTACGACATGGTCAACCGGACCACCCTCTACCAGGGTGACAAGGAGCTGAACTGGGGTAACGCCGAGTACCTCCAGGTCCCCGGCCTGGCCGAGCAGCGTCTGCCGTACCGGCTGGTGGTGGAGAACGACCGGGCCGCCTGGACCAACCCGTACTCCCGGCAGACCCGCACCGAGTGGGGCTTCCACTCGGCGGTCACCGGGGAGGAGTCGGCCGAGGTGCTGCCGATGATCCAGCTGGACTACCAGGTGGCCATCGACTCCGCCGGCACGGCGTCGCGGCGGGCACCGCTGACCGTGGTCGCGTCCCACCTGCCCGACGTCACCGGCACGATCGACGCGGTGACCGTCGAGGTGTCCTACGACGACGGGGCGACCTGGCAGAAGCAGCAGTTGACCCGGCACGGCGACGGCTGGCGTACCTCGTTGGCCGCACCCGCGAAGGCCGGCTTCGTGAGCCTGCGGACCACCGCGCGGGACACCGCCGGCAACACGGTGAGTCAGCGCATCACCCGCGCGTTCGGCCTGCGCTGACCGCACGGCCGGCCGCCGCCGGGGTGGGGGCCCCCCCCCCCGCGGCGGCGGGGCGGGGCGGGGCGGGGCGGGGCGGGGCGGGGCGGGGCGGCGGGGCCCGGCAGCGGGGCGGGGTGGGTGGCGTTAGGGCAGGGGGCAGGCTTGCCGGGACGCGTCCAACGTGCGGTCCTTGCGGATCGACGCGAAGCCGTAGCCGACGGTGGTGACACAGAAGTCGTCTGTCGAGCCGGTGTACTCGACGTGAAACACCGGCTTGCCGGCGTCGCTGAACGGCAGCAGCTTGGCGCACTTGGCCAGCCGAACGCACTCCTCGTTGACCGCGAAGTCGAAGTCCGGGGCCAGCGCGGCGAGCTGCGGCACATCGTTGGCCAGCCCCGGGGAAAGGCTCAGCGAGCGGGCCAGCTCGGCCAGTTGGCGGTTGAACAGCAGTTGGTCGTCGAAGTCGAGCGCGAAGCCGGTGCGCGCCGCGTACCCGTCGGCGTCGAAGAGCGCCACCGCGCCGAAGCCCTTGCCTCGGCAGAGCCGGAACCGGTCGGCCAGCACCGGACGGAGCGCGTCCCAACTCCGGACGTCCAGCCACCGGCTGTCGGGTCGACGCCCGGCCGCGCCCTGGACGACCTCCGGGAATCGGCTGGCGTCCGGGTCGGCGGAGCGAACTGACCCCACGTTGACCTGGCAGATCAACCGGCGGTCCCGGGAGCGCAACTCGGCGGTCTGTGCGGCGGTGGTGGCCACCGGGTCGAGCAGGAAGACGTCGGCGTCCACAGTCGGGTCGAGTGGGCCGCTGAGCTGCCACTGCCACTGCCAGTGCCGGGCCTGCGCCGCCGGCCACGCGGTGGGCGCGCCGGGCGGGGTCAGCGCGGGCCGACACCCGTACGCCGGCACCACCAGCACGAGGACAACGCCGGCGGACAGGACGCGGCGCAGTGGGCGTACGGCGTCGCGTCGCCGCGGCCGGATCCGCATCGGCAGCTCCCGGGTCTCGGACGGCCCTTCGCCGTCCGCACCGGTACGCGGCCCGCACGCTCCGGACCGGCGTACCTCACCGGGTCAAACGAGCGCGGGGTCGGGAACGACGCGCGGTCAGCGCGGCGCCGCGAAGACCTGCGTCCAGTACGGTCCGTTGCTGTTGGCGATGCCGACGCCGATCTCGGTGAACGCGCAGTTCAGGATGTTGGCCCGGTGGCCGGAGCTGTTCATCCAGGCGTCCATCACCGCGGCCGGGGTCTGCTGGTTCCAGGCCACGTTCTCGCCGTACGTACGCCAGGCGTAGCCGACCCGGTCCAGCCGGGTGCCGGCGTTGCTGCCGTCGCTGCCGGTGTGCGACATGTTCTTGTGGTCGGCCTGGTCCTGGCTGTGCCGCTGGGCGGCGGTCATCAGCTTGGTGTCGATGCTCAGCGCCTTGCAGCCGGCCTTGGCCCGCTCGGCGTTGACCAGGTCCACCACCTCGCGGGCCTGGGCGCTGACGGTGCCGCTGGAGCCGGTGGAACCAGGGGAGCTGCCGGTGTTGCTCGGCGCGCTGGTGCGCTGGACGCTGCGGCGCGACGCGGCGGTGCTCCGCGACGACGCCGGCGTGGGCTTGACCACCTTGCTCGGCGACGGGCTCGGAGACGTCGGGCTGGGGGTGGCGGACGGGGAGGGCGCGGTGAGGGTGTCCAGCGCCGGTTCCTCGGTCGGCGCGGCCGACGCGGCGAAGGTGTCGTCGACGGCGGTCGGCTGCGCGGCCCCGTCGTCACCACCGGGCAGGGTGAGCGCGCCGACGCCGAAGCTCACCACGAGGGTGGCGGCCGCGGCGGCGCCCCCGATCATCAGCGGTCGGCGCCAGCGGCGTGGGGAGCGGTGTCGTCCCTCGCCGGGCCGTCCGGTCTCGGCGGCGCCGCGCCAGCCGTCGGTGGTCTCCGGGTCGGTGTCGGTGTGCCAGCCGCCGGGCGCCTCGGTGCGCCAACCGGCGGTGGTGTCCCGGGCCGGGCGGTTGTCGCCCCAGCCGCCGGTCTCGTCTTCCGGCTGGTGAGCCGGCCAGGCGGCGGTGTGGGCGTCGGCCGCCTCGGCGGGGGTCGCCGGGTCTTCCTGCCAGCCGCCGGAGGGCTGCTGCCGGTGCCACTCGTCGCCCGGCTGACCGGGCTCGTCGCCGAAAAGGTAGGCCGAGCGGGGCTCCGGGCGGTCGTGCAGCCAGGCCGGCTCGTCGGTCGGTCCCTCGGCGCGCCGGGGGGCGCCGTTCGGGTCCATCGGATCGGTCCAGCCGTACACGCCTATGCCTCCAGGGGTCCGTTGCGGGCCGGGGTGACGCTACGGCGCGCCTACGACCTGCGGCAACGTGGCTAAGAAAGAGTTAAGGGGAAGTCGGACGCCAGGGTGCGGACTTCCGCAGATCCGGGCGTACAGTAAAGGCGTCCGGACAGAGAGTGTCCGTGCCTTGCGGCAGCCCCCCGACAAGTGGACAGGTCGACGTGGAGATGATCTACGGCCTGCGAGAACTTGACGAAGGAGGGGTTTGCGGCTCAATATATAGGTGTCGCCAGTCGCGCCCGGTCATGCCCAGATACACCTGGAATGACAGCCGCGTACAAATTGGGCGCGCGTTGGCCGGCCTTTCCGGCAGCGCATATCAAGGAGTCAGCATGGCGAAGGCCCTCTACGGCCACGTAGGTGCAGCGCCCGACCGGCGTCTGCTCGACGAGGTCACCCGACTGCGTGCCAGGGTCCAGGCACTGGAGTTCGAGATCACGCGTCTGCGTGCCGACAATGATCGGCTCGCGGCGGCTGCGGCGGAGGCGGACGATCTGCTCCGTCTGGCCGAGCCGGCGCTGACCTGATCTTCAGGTCGTAAAAACTGAATCGCACCACCGCAAAAATGCGCGCCGACACCTCTGTGCCGGCGCGCAACACTGTCCGGCGCCTTTTCGACGTCGACGATTCATGATCTTGTATCGAGCGTGCCGGAAGCGCCGCGCACAGTTACCGAAAAGCGCGTCGACCGATAAGCCGATCATGAAAGGCGCTTACCTTTCTCGCGGTCAACGGAACCACAGCGCGCCCACCGTCGACGCGACGCGGGGCGGGTCGCGTGCCGGCCCGCTCCCACCGCCGGGTTAGTCTGCGAGTTCACCCAGGTCCCCACAGCCGGCGACGGTACGGCGGCCACCGGACGAGGATCGAGTAGGTGTATCTCAAGAGCCTGACGGTGAAGGGGTTCAAGTCCTTCGCCTCCGCGACGACGTTGAAGCTGGAGCCCGGGATCACCTGCGTGGTGGGCCCGAACGGCTCGGGCAAGTCCAACGTCGTCGACGCCATCGCCTGGGTCCTCGGCGAGCAGGGCGCCAAGGCCCTTCGTGGCGGCAAGATGGAGGACGTCATCTTCGCCGGCACCGCCGGCCGGGCACCGCTGGGTCGCGCCGAGGTCACCCTCACCATCGACAACACCGACGGCGCGCTGCCCATCGAGTACACCGAGGTCTCCATCACCCGCCGGATGTTCCGCTCCGGCGAGAGCGAGTACGAGATCAACGGCAACTCCTGCCGGTTGCTCGACATCCAGGAACTGCTGTCCGACTCCGGCATCGGCCGGGAGATGCACATCATCGTCGGGCAGGGCCGGCTCGACGGCATGCTGCACGCCAAGCCGGAGGACCGCCGGGCGTTCATCGAGGAGGCGGCGGGCGTCCTCAAGCACCGCAAGCGCAAGGAAAAGGCGCTGCGCAAGCTCGACGCGATGCAGACAAACCTCAACCGGCTCACCGACCTCACGGCCGAGCTGCGTCGTCAGCTCAAGCCGCTCGGCCGGCAGGCCGAGGTGGCCCGGCGCGCCGCCGCCATCCAGGCCAACCTGCGTGACGCCCGGCTGCGCCTGCTCGCCGACGACCTGGCCACGCTGCGGACCACCCTGGACCGGGAGATCGCCGACGAGACCGCGCTGCGCGAGCGGCGCGAGCAGATCGAGGGTGAGCACGCCGAGGTGCAGGGCCGGCTCGGCGAGTTGGAGGCCGCCCTCGCGGAGGACGCTCCGCTGCTCGCCGCCGCCCAGGACACCTGGTACAAGCTCTCCGCCCTGCAGGAACGGTTCCGCTCGATCGAGCAGTTGGCCCGGGAGCGGCTGCGGCACCTCAGCGCCACCGGCGACGACGAACGACCCGGCCGCGACCCGGACCAGCTGGAGGCCGAGGCGGAACGCGTCCGCGAGCAGGAGGAGGAGCTGCGCGGCGCGCTCACCGACGACCAGATCCGACTCGCCGAGGCGGTCGAGCACCGCCAGGAACTGGAGCGGCAGCTCGCCGCCGCCGAGCGCGAGCTGGTCGCCGCGGCCAAGGCCATCGCCGACCGGCGGGAGGGGATGGCCCGGCTCACCGGCCAGGTCAACTCTGCCCGAGCTCGGACCACAAGCGCCGGCGAGGAGATCGAACGCCTCGCGCTCGCGCACGCCGACGCGCTGGGCCGCGCCGAGCAGGCACAGGCCGAGCTGGACGCGGTCGCCGCCCAATCCACCGAGGCCGACCGAGACAACGCGGACCTGGACGCCCGGCACGCCGAGGCGGTCGCCGTGCAGGAGCGGGCGCAGGCCAGCGTCCGATCGCTGGCCGACGCCGAGCGGGCGGCGGAGAAGGACGCCGCCACCTGGAAGGCCCGCGAGGAAGCGCTCGCCCTGGGGCTGCGGCGCAAGGACGGCGCCGGGGCGCTGCTCGCCCGCGCCGGGGACGTGCCCGGCCTGCTCGGCAGCCTCGCCAGCCTGCTCACCGTCGCGCCGGGTCACGAGGCCGCGCTGGCCGCCGCGCTCGGCGGCCTCGCCGACGCGGTCGCCGTCAGCGGAGTCGACGAGGCCGTCGAGGCGATGCGGCTGCTGAAGATCTCCGACGCCGGCCGGGCCGGTCTGCTGGTCGGCAGCCCGGCGGGGCCCGGCATGACCGGCTCCGCCGACGCGCTGCGACCGAAGCTGCCCGACGACGCCCGATGGGCGCCCGACCTGGTGGAGTGCAGCGCCGAGCTGCGTCCGGCGGTGCACCGCGCCCTGCGGGACGTGGCGCTCGTCGACGACCTCGCCGCCGCCGCCGAACTGGTCGCCAGCAACCCCGAGCTGCGGGCCGTCACCCCGGACGGCGACGTGGTCGGGGCGTACGCGGCGGCGGGCGGGTCGGCCAAGGCCCCCAGCTACATCGAGGTGCAGGCCGCCGTCGAGGAGGCCCGCGCCAACCGGCTCACCGCCGAACGCGCCGGCCTGGAGCTGCGTGATCAGTTGGTCGAGGCGCGCGCCGAGGTGGCCGTCGCCAAGGAGGCCGTGCAGCACGCCGCCGCCGAGAAGCGCGAGGCGGAGAGCCACCGCAACGCCGCCGCCCGCCGGCTGGCCGAGCTGGGCGCGGCGGCCCGGTCGGCGAAGGCCGAGACTGACCGGCTCGGCGACTCCCGCTCCCGCGCCGAGGCCGCCCGCCAACGGGACCTCACCGCCCTCGCCGAGCTGGAAGAGCGGCTGCGGCTGGCCGAGGAGACCCCGGTCGACGCCGAGCCCTCCACCGAGGAACGGGATCAACTGGCGGCCATGGTGCCGCAGGCCCGGCAGAACGAGATGGAGGTCCGGCTCGCCGTGCGTACCGCCGAGGAGCGGGTCTCCTCGATCGCCGGCCGGGCCGACTCGCTCGCCCGGCAGGCCACCGCGGAACGGGCCGCCCGTGAGCGCGCGGCGGCCCGGCGGGCCGCCCGCGCCCGGGGGGCGGGCATCGCCCGGTCCGTCGCCGGTGGCGCCCGGGAGGCGCTGACCCGGCTGACCGCCTCGATCGCGACGGCCGAGGAGCACCGCGACGCGGTCGCCCTGGAGCGCGCCGCGCGGGAGGCCGAGCTTCAGGAGGTACGCGGGGCCGCCAAGCGGCTCGGCGCGGAGCTGGAGCGGCTGACCAGCCAGGTGCACCGCGACGAGGTGGCCCGAGCGGAGCAGCGGCTGCGCATCGAGCAGTTGGAGGCGAAGGCCGCCGAGGACTTCGGGTTGGACGTGGAGACCCTGGTCGCCGAGTACGGCCCCAGTCAGCCCGTTCCGCCGACCGCTGTCGACGTCGCGGCGGCCGAACGGGACGGTCTGCCGGTGCCCGAGCCGGTGCGCTACGAGCGGCCGGTGCAGGAGAAGCGGGCCGCGAAGGCGGAACGCGAACTCGCCCTGCTCGGCAAGGTCAACCCGCTCGCGCTGGAGGAGTTCGCCGCGCTGGAGGAGCGTTTCAAGTTCCTCTCCGAGCAGTTGGAGGACCTCAAGGCCACCCGTCGGGACCTGCTCACAGTGGTCAAGGACGTGGACGAGCGCATCCTGGAGGTCTTCGCCAGCGCCTTCGAGGACACCGCCCGCGAGTTCGAGCAGGTGTTCACAGTGCTCTTCCCCGGTGGCGAGGGGCGGCTGATCCTCACCGAACCGGACGACCTCCTCACCACCGGCGTGGAGGTGGAGGCCCGCCCACCGGGCAAGAAGATCAAGCGGCTGTCGCTGCTCTCCGGTGGTGAGCGGTCGCTGACAGCGGTGGCCATGCTGGTGGCGATCTTCCGCGCCCGGCCCAGCCCGTTCTACATCATGGACGAGGTCGAGGCGGCCCTGGACGACGTCAACCTGGGCCGGCTGATCACGTTGCTGGCACAGTTGCGGGAGAAGAGTCAGCTGATCGTCATCACGCACCAGAAGCGGACGATGGAGATCGCCGACGCGCTCTACGGCGTCACCATGCGCAGCGGGGTCACTCAGGTGATCAGCCAACGGCTCAACCGGGCCGACGAGGACGACCAGCGGCACAGCCGCGGCGAGGAGAACGGGTAGTGGCTCGGGAACGCGCGACGGCGCTCCTGCTGGATCTGGATGGCGTCCTGCGCCGGTTCGACCCGGAGGTCGCCGCCGGGGTGGAGCGGGAGTACGGCCTGGCCGACGGTGTGCTCAGCGAGATCGCGATGCAGTGGGGTCGGCTCCAGCCGGTGCTCACCGGGCAGATCAGCCACGCCGACTGGATGAGCAGCGTGGCCGATGCGCTCACCGAGCCGGCCGGTGGCCCGGACCGGGCTCGGGCGGCCGTGGAGCAGTGGCAGCGCTACCGGGGTGAGGTGGACACCGAGGTGCTCGACTTCGTCCGGGAGGTGCGCGCCGCCGGGATCCGGGTCGGTCTGGCCACCAACGCCACTGACCTGCTCGACGCCGACCTCGCCGCGCTCGACCTCGCCGACGAGGTGGACGTGGTGGTCAACTCCTCGACGCTCGGTGTGCACAAGCCTTCGCCGGAGTATTTCCAGGCGGCGTGCGTGGCGGTCCGGACCGCGCCGGCCCGGGTCCTGTTCGTCGACGACGAGGACTGGGCGATCCGGGGCGCCCGCGCGGCCGGTCTGTCGGCGCACCGCTGGGGCGGCCACGCCGACCTGCGTTACCTGCGGGCGGCCCTGGACTACTGAGCCGCGCCGCCGCTCAGCGCAGGCCGGGGACCTCGGTCACCGTGAACGGTGGCGCGGTCGCGTTGAGCTGGCTGTTGACCCACAGCAGCGTCACTCCCCGGTGACGCCGTCGATGCGTTCCCGGATCAGGTCGGCGTGCCCGTTGTGCCGGGCGTACTCCTCGATCATGTGCACGTACACCCAGCGCAGGTTGAACGTGCGCTTCTTCCCGCCGACCTCGGTGAACGTCTCGTCGAGCGAGTGGCCGGCGGCGGCCTCGCGGGCCAGCGCCACCTCGCGGTGGAAGGTGGCGAAGTCGGCCTCGGCGTCGGCGGCGCTGACGTCGTGGTCGGCGTCCGGGGTTTCCGGTGTGAAGTACGGGTAGTCGACAGGCTCGCCGGCGAAGTTCTCCCGGAACCACCAGGCCTCGACCTCGGCCAGGTGTCGGACCAGGCCGAGCAGGGTCAGCCCGGACGGTTCCACGCCCGGTGTCCGCAACTGCTCCTCGGTCAGGCCGGCGCACTTGAGTAGCAGGGTCTGTCGGTGGTAGTCGAGCCAGCCGTCGAGCATGGTGCGCTCGTCGCCGACGTACGGTTCGGGGTCCGGGTGATCCCCGGTGCGATCCAGGTCATGCCGCGCATCCTGCCCGGCACCACGGACACTCCGCGACGGGTTATCAGGGCACCACGACGACGGGCCAGCGGCCGGCGCGGACCAGCCGGGTGGCGACCGAGCCGACCAGCCGGTGTCCGGCCTGCTCGGAGGCGCCGACCACCACCATGTCGGCCCGGAACTCGTCGGCAGCCGCGCACAGTTCGCCGTACGCGTCACCGCGCCGCACCAGCAGGGTCAGCGGAATGCCCCACTGCTCGGCCCCACGCCGGCACTCCCGACGCAGTTCGTCGGCCAGTTCGTCGTGGGTGCGCTGGATCGCGCCGGCATCCATGCCGGGCACCAGGGCGGTCAGCCCGCTCGGAGAGCTGACGAAGACCACCACCAGCGCGGCGTTCTGCCGACGGGCCAGGCCGGCGGCGTAGGAGCCGGCCCGCTCGGAGGTGCGGGTGCCGTCGACACCCACCATGATCACCCGGGGCCCGTCCGTGCCGCGCTCGAAGGGCAGCGGTCGGGTCCGGGGGCCGTACTCTTCGCGGTCCGGTGCTCCCACGCCCATGGCTCTACCTCACCTTTGCTCGCCGGTACGGATCACGGGTGCGCCAGCGCCGGCAACGAGTGTCGATTCCCGCTCGACCTCGTCGGAAACCGGGTTGCCGTTCTGCTGGCGCAGCGGCACCTCCTTGATGAAGGCCACCGCGATCAGCGCGATCAGCGCGAACGGGGCGGCGACCAGGAAGATGTCACCCGCACCGTGGCCGTACGCGCTCTCCACGACGGCCCGCAGCGGGCCGGGCAGGGTGTGCACGTCGGGCAGGGTGCCGCCGCTGCCGGAGCTGGACGCCGGGATACCGAGCTGGGCCAGCCCGTCGGCGGTGTAGTCCTTCACCTTGTGGGCGAGCACCGCGCCGAGGGCGGAGACGCCGATCGCGCCACCCAGGCTTCGGAAGAACGCCACCACCGAGCTGGCCGCGCCGAGTTCGTGCGGGCCGACGGTGTTCTGTACGGCGAGGACCAGGTTCTGCATGGTCATGCCGAGGCCGACGCCGATCACCAGCATGTAGACGCTGAGCACTGTGAAGTTGGTGTCGGCGCGCAGGGTGCCCATCAGCGCGAAGCCGATGGTGAGCAACGCCGAGCCGATCACCAGGTACCGCTTCCAACGGCCGGTCCTGGTGATGACCCGCCCGATGACAGTGGACGCGACCAACAGGCCGAGGATCATCGGCAGGGTCATCAGACCGGACATGGTCGGGCTCTGACCGCGGCTGATCTGGAAGTACTGGCCCAGGAAGATCGAGGCCCCGAACATGCCCACGCCGACCGCGATGCTGGCGACGACGGCGAGGGTGATGGTGCGGTTGCGGAACAGCCGCGGCGGGATCATCGGCTCAGCGGCCCGGGTCTCGACCCGGATGGCCAGAGCGCCGAGGACCAGAGCGCCGACGACCATGACGGCGGTCTGCCAGGAGGCCCAGGCGAACTGGTCTCCGGCGAGCGAGACCCAGATCAGCAGCACGGAGACGGCCGCGGTGATCAGAGTGGCGCCCCACCAGTCGATCTCGGCCTTCCGCTTGACCACCGGCAGGTGCAGGGTCTTCTGGAGCACGATCAGCGCGAGGATGGCGAACGGCACGCCGACGTAGAAGCACCAGCGCCAGCCGAGCCAGGAGGTGTCCACGATGACGCCGCCGATCAGCGGGCCGCCGATGGTGCCGACGGCCATCACGGCGCCGAGGTAGCCGCTGTAGCGGCCGCGCTCGCGGGGCGCGATCATCGTGGCCATGATCACCTGGGCCAGGGCGGTGAGGCCACCGGCGCCGACGCCCTGGAGCACCCGGCAGGCGATCAGCTCACCGGTGCCCTGGGCGAGACCGGCCAGCACCGAGCCCAGCACGTAGATCCCCAGGGCGAGCTGGACCAGGGTCTTCTTGCTGGTCAGGTCGGCCAGCTTGCCCCAGATGGGGGTGGTCGCTGTGGTCGCGAGCAGGGCCGAGGTCACCACCCAGGTGTACGCGGACTGACCGCCGTGCAGTTCGGTGATGATCCGCGGCAGCGCGTTCGAGATGACCGTGGAGGAGAGGATCGCGACGAACAGGCCCAGTAGCAGGCCGGAGAGTGCTTCCAGGATCTGCCGGTGGGTCATGGTCACGGCGGTCGCCTGGGGCGGCGCTGTCGCCTGGCTCATCGTTTGTTGCCTCCGAGTGGAGTCGATGTGGAACGGCGGGGCTGGTACGCACGGGCCGCCTGGGAGTTGCCTGAAGCAACCGTATGTGTTGGTTGCCTGAAGCAACAACTTGTCGGACCAAGGTCCTATTCCCCGGCGAAGGGCCGCTACTGCCAGGAGTCGTTGAAGCGGCCGAGCAGCCGGGCGAACTCCTCGACGTCCCGCTCCGGCCAACCGTCCAGGGCACGCAGGAACTCGCCCAGCCGGGCTGCGCGGGCCACGTCGAACCGGTGCTGCCCCTCGTCGGTGAGGCTGATCTGCGCCGCCCGCCGGTCACTCGGATCGGGATCGCGGTGGACCAGGCCGAGGACCTCCAACGCGTTGATCTGCCGGCTCAGCGTCCCCTTGCCCACGCCCAGCCGCGCCGCCAACTCGGTCAACCGGATCGACCCGCTACGGCGCAACCAGAGCAACAACCCGTAGGTGTTCGGCTCCAGGTTCGGGTGCACCTCCCGGGCGATCTCCCAGGAGACCGCCCGGCCACGGCGCAGCAGAGCGGTCAACTCGTGCTCGACCGCCCGGATCGGCTCCGGCAGGTGCTCGTCCACGGCGTAGAGACTACGGCGCGGCCGGCACGCCGCCGTCGGAGAGTCGACGCCGCATCACCGGGCGTAGGTGCCCGTCCTTCGTGGTGCCCTCGATCACCACGTCGGCCTCGCGCCCCTGATGGGTCAGCGTGGCGACCGCGTTACCGAAGTAGGGGCCGGCCAGCTTGCGCCAGCGCACCCCCGGCCGGCGTACGCCCGCCGAGCGGGCCAGCGCCCGGGTGGCCCCGGCCGGACCGGGCGACCAGCCCAGCCGCATCAGCGGCCGGATGCCCGCCGGCACCTGGTTGTGGATCGGCGAACAGGTGAGCTGGTGCACCGGAGTGACCACGGCCGGGTCCGCGAACCGGGCCTGCGCCACGTACGAGTGGTGCACGTCACCGGAGAGCACGCTTATCGACGCCGGTGGGGCGTACGCCGGGCCGGCCCCGATTCGCGCGCCGGACTGCTGCGGCGTGCCGGTGCCGATGCGGGCGAACGTCTCCGCGAGCGCCTCGAAGGATCGCCGGAACGCCGCCCAGTGCTCCAGGTCCAGGGCGCGGCGCAGCTTCTCCGCCCCGCGCGCCACCCACGGTCGACGCGAGTCCGCCAGTTTCTCGTTCCACGACTCGATGTGGTGGATGCCCTGCGGCAGCAGCCAGGGCAGCGAGGCGCCCACCACCAGGTGGTCGTAGACCCCGTGCGCCTGGTCGAGGAACCAGGCCCACTCGCCGGGTGGCAGCATCGCCCGGCTGTCGGACTCGAGCACCCGGCTGCACCTGTTGTCCAGCATGACCAACCGGGTCCGGCCCAGGTCCAGTGCGTAGCTCCACTGGTACTGCACCGCGCGCCAGCGCTCGGTGTCGTGCGCCAGGTCGGACTCCTGGTCGACCCGGTGGCCGAACTCGCGCAGCACACTCGTGGCGTCCTCGGCGGCGGCGACCTTCGCGAAGACCGGATCGGCGACGACCTCGTCGGGGGAGAGGTTGCCCAGGTGCTGGTAGACCCAGTACGAGGCGAGCCCACTGCCGATCCGCTCCTGCCACCACGGCTGCTCGCGCACCTCGGCCCGCCACGCCGCCGAGGTGTTCCAGTCGTCGATGATCTCGTGATCGTCGAAGATCATCACGCTCGGCACTGTGGAGAGCAGCCAACGGATCTCCGGATCACGCCAGGACTCCAGGTAGAGCTTGGTGTACTCGTCGAAGCTCACCACCTGGTCGGCCGGAGCGCCCTTCGGCCGCCGCCGCCGACGCCGCAGCAGCCGGCGCACGGTGGGCGAGGTCACGTCGGCGTAGACTTGGTCACCGAGCAGCACCAGCAGGTCGGGCAGCTGGTTCGACTCCGGGTCGGCCATCAACCGCCGGGCGTACGCGTCCAGAGCGTCAGGTGGCAGCTTCCGGGTGGTGGCGTGCTGGGTGGTCTCCCGGCACGAGCCGAAGATCAGATTGACCGGCTGGCCCCGATCGTCGGCGGCCCGGGTACGGATCACGCTCGGCGGGAACCCGCTGCTCGGCACCGGCCAGACGACCTCGTCGTCGACCAGCACCTCGTACGTGGTCTCGCTGTCCGGAGTGAGCCCCTCCACCACCACGAGGGCGTAGTGGTGGTCGTACGCCGAGAAGGTGGGCGCGGTGCCGGTGGCGCCGCTGGCGGTGCGGACGGTGACCACGGCGGGCGCCGCCGTCTCCACCCAGATCGTCGCCCTGGTGTCCACCACTCGCCGCAGAAGTGGGCCGATGAGGAGGTGTGCGGCGGGCATGCGGCCGAGCCTACCGCTCGGTTCGCCGGCGCCGGCCGGGTGCGGTGCCGAGACCCCGAGCACCGCGCGCGGGAGCGGTGGCTGAGGCGCCGGGCACGGCTCGGGGTGCGGTGGCTGGGACGCCGCCGTCCGCATCTGACAGGATTCCGGCATGGCCGAATATCTCGTCCTCGCTCTGGTCCTGCTCGGTGTGCTGATCGCCGGCACAGTCGGGCTGGTCGTGCCGCGATTGCGGCGGCGGCCCGCGCCCCCGCTGCCGCGCACCGAGGTCGACACCAGGGCCGAGGAGGATCTCGCCGGGCCGCCGGTCGAGGCACCGGAGTCCGATCTGTCCACCGGCGTCCTGGTCGAGCCGCCGCCGGTGCTCGAACCGCAGGTCGAGGTCCCCGAACCGACCGCCGGGCGGCTGGTCCGGCTCCGCTCGCGGCTGTCCCGCTCACAGAACGTGTTCGGCAAGGGCCTGCTCGGCCTGCTCGCCCGTGACCACCTCGACGAGGACGTCTGGGAGGAGATCGAGGACAGCCTGATCACCGCCGACGTCGGCGTCGACGCCACCCGCGACATCGTCGACCGGCTCCGCGAGCGCACCCGGGTGCTCGGCACCCGCTCCGCCTCCGAGCTGCGGGCACTGCTCGCCGCCGAGCTGGTCAACGCGCTCGACCCGAGCCTGGACCGCTCGTTGCGGACCGCCCCCAAGGACGGCGTGCCGGCGGTGGTCCTGGTCGTCGGTGTCAACGGCGCCGGCAAGACCACCACCTGCGGCAAGATCGCCCGGGTGCTGGTGGCCGACGGTCGCAGCGTGCTGCTCGGTGCGGCGGACACCTTCCGGGCCGCCGCGGCCGACCAGCTCGAGACCTGGGGCTCGCGCGTCGGCGCGGAGACCGTCCGGGGGCCCGAGGCCGCCGACCCGGCCAGCGTCGCCTTCGACGCCGTCAAGCGCGGCATCGACACCGGCGTGGACACCGTGCTCATCGACACCGCCGGCCGACTGCAGAACAAGGTCGGTCTGATGGACGAGCTGGGCAAGGTCAAGCGCGTGGTGGAGAAGCAGGGCCCGATCGACGAGACACTGCTCATCCTGGACGCCACCACCGGGCAGAACGGCCTGGAGCAGGCCCGGGTCTTCACCGACGTGGTCAACGTGACAGGTGTGGTTTTGACCAAGCTCGACGGCACCGCGAAGGGCGGCATCGTGATCGCCGTGCAGCGCAAGCTCGGCATTCCCGTGAAGTTGGTCGGCCTCGGCGAAGGCAAGGACGACCTGGCCCCGTTCGACCCGGCGCAGTTCGTCGACGCGTTGCTGGGGACCGAGGCCACCGGCCGGGACGCGTAGTCTCGGGTGACCACTGACGATCGCGCGTACGCGGGCTGGCGCGACTCCGGCCATCCTTCGCAGCGCCTCGGGAGACCGTACGTGACTTCGCAGGAGATCCCGCTGCACGGCGGCAACGTGAGCACCGTTGTCCGCGTGGGTGACACGGTCCGGCGCAACGCCGGTCCGTGGACCCCGTCCGTGCACGCGCTGCTGCGCCACCTGGAGTACGTGGGGTTCACCGGCGCCCCCCGGGCGCTCGGGATGGACGAGCGCAACCGTGAGGTGCTGTCGTACCTGGAGGGGGAGTGCGGAGAATATCCGCTCGCCCCGCACTGGGTGACCGACGAGGCACTGGTCACCGTCGCCACCATGCTGCGGATGTTCCACGACGCGCAGTACGGCTTCACCCCTCCGCAGGCGGCGGTCTGGCGCTCGTTCGGGCCCCCACCACCGGACACCGAGGTGATCTGCCACCACGACGCCGCGCCGCACAACGTGATCTGGCGTCCGGACGGCACCCTCGGGCTGATCGACTTCGATCTCGCCTCGCCCGGAGCGCGGATCTACGACGTGGCGTACGCGGCCTGGACCTGGGTGCCGATCTTTGCGGACCGTGACTCGATCACGCTGGGCTGGAAGCACCCGGACCGGCCGCGCCGCCTCCGGCTCTTCGCCGACGCGTACGGGCTGATCCCCCGGGACCGGCACCGGTTGATCCGGACCATCCGCAAACGGATCGTGGATCACGTCGAGGGCATCCGCCGGATGGCCGCCGCCGGTGAGCCGGCGTTCGTCCGGATCGTGCACAAGGGCCACCTGCGTCGGCCGATGCGCGATCTGCGGCTGCTCGACTACGAGCGGCACGCTCTGGAGAACGCCCTCCGCTGAGTGCCTGTCGGTCGATGCTCGGCCGGTCCCGCCAAGCGCACCGGTCGATGCCGCTGACCGGTTGGCCATCGACGTTCGCCGTCCGGTCGATCCACAATCGTCCATGCTGCTGACTGTGCGGACTTGGTGACACGTCCGAAACAACCCGTCACGAAACGGAAACCCGCACGGGACCCAAAGTGAAACAGCCGGCCGCGAAGCTTCCGCGCAACCGGCCTACGGGCGACGCTGCCCCGGAAAGCCGCGAAGGAGGACTTCACCTTTAGGAGGCCAGCGTGCCTGAAGCACCGACGATCGACGGCGCCAATACCACTTGGCTGCTGGTTTCGACCGCGCTCGTGCTGCTCATGACCCCCGGACTGGCGCTGTTCTACGGCGGCCTCAACCGGGCCAAGGGCGTACTCAACATGATGATGATGAGCTTCTCCGCTATCGGGCTCATCTCTATTCTGTGGTGGTTCTACGGTTTCAGCGTCGCCTTCGGGGCCGACGTGAACGGCTTCTGGGGTGACCCGGGCGCGTACCTCGGCACCAAGACCTTCCTCGCCGAGACCGACCTGTGGGGTGCCACGGCAGAGAACCCCAGCGGCATCGGGGTCCCGCTCTACGTGTTCATGGCCTTCCAGATGGTCTTCGCGGTGATCACCGTCGCGCTGATCAGCGGTGCCATCGCCGACCGGGCCAAGTTCGCCGGCTGGCTGCTGTTCGCCTTCGGCTGGGCCACCCTGGTCTACTTCCCGGTCGCCCACTGGGTGTGGGGCGGCGGCATCATCGGCGGCGACATCCACGCGCTGGACTTCGCCGGTGGCACCGCTGTGCACATCAACGCCGGTGCGGCGGCCCTGGCCGTCGCCCTGGTCCTCGGTAAGCGGCTCGGTTGGCCGCGGGAGGGCATGAAGCCGCACAACATCCCGCTGGTCGCGCTCGGCGCGGGTCTGCTGTGGTTCGGCTGGTTCGGGTTCAACGCCGGCTCGGAGCTGACCGTCGACTCGGTCGCCGGCCTCGCCTTCATCAACACCCAGCTCGCCACGGCGGCGGCGGTGCTCGGCTGGATCGCGGTCGAGTGGGTCAAGACCCGTAAGCCGACGATGGTCGGTGCCTCGTCCGGCGCCGTCGCCGGTCTGGTCGCCATCACCCCGGCCTGTGGCTTCATCGCCCCGTGGGCGTCCGTCCTGCTCGGCATCGTCGCCGGCGCGGTGTGCGCGCTCGCCGTCAGCCTCAAGTACAAGCTCGGCTACGACGACTCGCTCGACGTGGTCGGCGTGCACTTCGTCGGTGGTTGGATCGGCTCGCTCTGGCTCGGCCTCTTCGCCACCAACTCGGTCAACGCCGCGATCACCGACGTGGTGGGCGCCTCCGACGGTCTCTTCTACGGCGGCGGCGCGACCCAGCTCGGGCGGCAGGCCCTCGCCGGCCTGATCGTCACCGCCTGGTCGTTCGGCATCGCCTGGGTGCTCGCCTTCGTCATCGAGAAGACGATCGGCTTCCGCGTCAAGGGCGAGGCGGAGGTCGAGGGCATCGACATCGCCGAGCACGCCGAGAGCAGCTACGACCTGTCCCCGGCTGGCGGTGGCACGGGCAGCGCGTTCGCGATGGCTGGCATCGGCACCCCCGGTGGCGGCACGACGAGCGCTGCCAAGCCGGAGGCGGACGTCGCCGAGCCGGTCAGCGAAAAGGTCGCCGGTTAACGTTCCTGGGATGGAGGGGTTGGACATGAAGCTGGTGACCGCGGTCATCAAGCCGTACCAGCTGGACGCGGTGAAGGAGGCCCTGCACGCCCTCGGGGTGGCCGGGCTGACCGTCAGCGAGGTTCAGGGGTACGGACGGCAGAAGGGGCACACCGAGGTCTACCGGGGTGCCGAGTACACGGTCGAGTTCCTGCCCAAGATCCGGGTAGAGGTGCTCACCGACGAGATCGACGTCGACAAGGTGGTGGACGCCATCGTCGGGGCGGCCCGCACGGGCAAGATCGGTGACGGCAAGGTCTGGGTCACCGGTGTCGAAGAGGTCGTCCGGGTGCGTACCGGCGAACGCGGCCTCGACGCCCTCTGACCGCGACTGACATGACCTCGTTGATCAAGAAGAACGCGTCAGGACCCGCCGATCACGGCGACGCGAACATCTTGATCAACGAGGTCGTCGGCGTTCCCGGGGGGATCGGGGAAGCGGCGCGGCGGGGGCGGGCTGCCGCCTACGACTCGTTCCTGCGAAGGTTGCTGCCGGCCCGGGACGGGGTGGCGCTGCTGGCCGTCGGGGGGTTGGGGCGGCGGCAGTGCGCCCCGTACGGCGACCTCGACCTGGTGCTGGTGCACGCCGGGGTGCCCGGCACTGACGAACTGGCCGCCTCGGTCTGGTACCCGATCTGGGACGCGGGGCTGCGGCTCGACCATTCCGTCCGCACCGTCGCCGAGGCGCTCTCGGTGGCGCAGGACGACGTCAAGGTCGCCCTCGGGCTGCTGGACGCCCGGCTGGTCGTGGGGGACCAGACGCTGGCCGACGCGCTGATCCGCACCGCCGCCGATCACTGGCGGCGTACCGCCGTCCGGCACCTGCCCGGCCTGCGGGAGGTCACCGAAGCCCGCTGGCAGGCCCACGGCGAGTTGGCGTTTCTACTGGAGGGCGACCTGAAGGAGGCCGCCGGCGGTCTGCGCGACGTGGGCCTGTTGCGGGCGATCTCCGCCGCCGGCATCACCGACGCGCTGCGTCCCGCCGTACGCGCCGCCCATCTGCGTTTGTTGGACACCCGCGACGCGCTGCACCAGCAGGTCGGCCGGCGGGTCGACCGGCTCGTCGCCCAGGAACGTGACGGAGTGGCCACCCTGCTCGACCTGGAGGACGGCGACGCGCTGCTGCGGCGGGTCGCCGGTGACGCCCGCACTGTCAGCCACGCCCTGGACGACGCCTTCCGAGCCGCCGACCGGCTGCGCTCCGGCCGCTCCCGGGGCGGGAACGGTCGCCCGGCCCGCCGGCCGGTCGCCCGCGACGTGGTCGAACACGACGGCGAGTTGGTGCTCGCCCGCACGGCGATCGGCGCACGCCCCGACCCGAGCCTCTCGCTGCGGGTGGCCGCCGCGTCTGCCACGACCCGAATCCCCATCGCGCGGGCCACCTGCGAGTGGCTGGCGGCGTACTGCCCGCCTCTGCCCGCCCCCTGGCCGGCAGAGGCCCGGGCCGCGCTGATCACCCTGCTCGGCGCCGGTGCCGGCCTGGTGCCGGCCTGGGAGACCTGCGACCGGTACGGGCTGGTCGACGGCTGGCTGCCCGAGTGGACCCGGCTGCGCAGCCTGCCGCAGCACAACCCGGTGCACCGCTTCACCCTCGACCGGCACCTCGTGCAGACCGCGCACGAGGCCAGCCGGCACGCCCGCGAGGTGGAACGCCCCGACCTGCTGCTCCTCGGCGCACTCCTGCACGACATCGGCAAGGGCCTCCCCGGTGACCACAGCACCGTCGGTGTGCCGGTTGCCCAGGCGGTGGCCAGCAGGGCCGGTCTGCCCGCCCCGGAGGTCGAGCTGATCGGCAAGCTGGTCCGGCTGCACCTGCTGCTGCCCGACGTGGCCACCCGTCGGGACCTGAGCGATCCGGTCACCATCGCCTCGGTGGCCGAGGCGGTCGGTGACACCGGCACCCTCGACCTGCTGCACGCGTTGGTCCGCGCCGACGCGGCGGCGACCGGGCCGGCGGCCTGGTCCGACTGGAAGGGACGACTCGTCGCCGAGCTGGTCTCCCGGGTTCGTACCGCGCTCGACACCGGTGTACTCCCCGAGCCGCCCGCCCCGGACCCGGAACTGCTGGCCGGGCCATTGCCGGTCGTCCACCTGACCGGCGACCGGGTGTCGGTCGCCGCGGCGGACCGCCGGGGTCTGCTCGCCACGGTGGCCGGCTGCCTGGCGCTGCACCGGCTGGAGGTGATCTCCGCGGACGCCTCCGCCGTCGACGGCCGGGCCCTGGTCGAGTGCCGGGTACAGCCCCGCTACGGCCTCCCGCCGGACCCGGTCCCGCTTCGCGCCGACCTGCGCCGGGCGGTCGCCGGCGACGTGTCGGTCACCCAACGGCTGCGCGGCCGTGCGCTCGCCAGCCGTGGCGGCGGCGCGGCTCCCCGGGTGGTCTGGCACCGCGAGGCGGCCACCGACGCCGTACTGCTGGAACTTCGCGCCGCCGACGCCGCCGGGTTGCTCTACCGGGTGGCCTGCGCGCTCGACGAGGCCGGCGCCCTGGTCCGCGCGGCCCGCATCTCCACCCTCGGCGCCGACGTGGTCGACGCCTTCTACCTGGTCGGCGGTTGGCCGGACGACGCCACCCGGGCCCGCCTGGAGGCCGCGGTCCTCGCCGCCGTCTGACCTGCGGCTGCCATCCCGGCCAAGGTTGCCGTTCGATCCGTGCGCAGAACGGCGGGCGGGGCGCGGATCAGCGGGCGGGGCGCAACGGCGGGGCGGCGGGTACGTCGGGGGGCGTAGGGGCGGTGCCGCTCGTGGACGCACGTCTAGTGGCGTCGGCGCGGGCAGAATGACGGCCATGCGGCGAGGTGGGCAGTGGCGGTGGCCGGAGATGGCGGCGGATGCCGTGCTCGCCCTGGTGCTGCTCGGGTTCGGGCTGCTCGCTACCGGTCTGGCCGGGGACAACCAGCCGGGGTCGAGGCCGGTGGATGCCGTGTGTCGGGTGCTGATCGCCGTCGCCGCGCTCGCCCTGCTGGTCCGGCGGCGCGCCCCGGTCGTCACCCTCGCCGTGGTCACAGTGGCCACCTCGACGTACATGCTGTTCGGCTACCCGTACGGGCCGATCCTGATCGCGTTCCTGGTCGCGGTGTACACGGTGGCCGTCTGGCTGCCGGTACGCCCGGCGGCGCTCGCCACCGGTGGCGCGTTTGTCCTGTTGTCGGCGCACGTCTTCTTCGGCCGGGGGCCGGCGGCGGGTTGGACGGGAGCGCTGCCCGCGTCGGCCTGGGTGGTCGTACCGTTCGCGGTAGGGGTGGTGGTACGGGTGAGTCGTGAGGCGGGCGCGCGTACCCGTGCCGAAGAGGCTCGCAGCCGTGCCGAACAGGCGCGACGGCAGGCCGACGAGGAGCGGCTGCGCATCGCGCAGGAGGTGCATGACGTGGTGGGGCACGGGCTTGCCGCGATCAGCATGCAGGCGGAGATCGCCCTGCACCTGCTGCCGAAGCGGCCGGAGCAGGCGGAAGTGGCCCT
Source organism: Micromonospora sp. NPDC005171 (assembly GCF_040608575.1). NCBI lineage: Bacteria > Bacillati > Actinomycetota > Actinomycetes > Micromonosporales > Micromonosporaceae > Micromonospora > Micromonospora sp. NPDC005171. Next base: position 127,111 of record NZ_JBEXIM010000011.1, read on the forward strand.
CACCGCGATCAGCCGGACCAGCCGCGAGGCGTTGGACGAGCTGCGGGTCACCCTGGGCGCGGTGCGGCGGGGTGCCGAGCGCGAGCCGGTACCCGGCCTGGCCCGGCTCCCCGCGCTGCGGGACCGGCTCGCCGGGGCGGGGCTCGCGGTCGAGGTGCGCGTGGTCGGTGACCCCCGGGAGTTGCCGGCCGCGGTGGATCTCGCCGCGTACCGGGTGGTGCAGGAGGCGTTGACGAACGTGCTGCGTCACGCGGGGGTGGCGAGCGCGGAGGTGACCGTGGACTACCGCGCCGACGAGCTGACCGTCGAGGTCACCGACCGGGGGGTGGGCGCGGGGGAAGCTCCGATCGACGACGCTGGCGGTCACGGTCTGGCCGGGATGCGCGAGCGGGTCGCGGCGCTGGGCGGGCGGTTGACCACCGGGCCGCGTGCCGGAGGCGGGTTCCGGGTGTACGCCGGGCTGCCCGTGGAGTCGGCCACGTGATCCGGGTGCTGATCGCCGACGACCAGGACCTGGTCCGGCTCGGACTGCGCGCGCTCGTGGAGAGCGAGGACGACCTGGCGCTGGCCGGCGAGGCGTCCGACGGGCTGCGTGCGGTCGAGTTGGCCCGTCGGGAACGGCCGGACGTGGTGCTGATGGACATTCGGATGCCCGGTATCGACGGCATCGAGGCGACCCGTCGTATCGTGGCCGATCCCGACCTGACCGGTACGCGGGTGGTGGTGCTCACCACATTCGAGCTGGACGAGTACGTCTTCGACGCGCTGCGGCACGGTGCGAGCGGGTTCCTCACCAAGGACACCAGGCCGGCCGAGCTGCTGCGCGCGATCCGGCTGGTCGCCGAGGGGGAGGCGCTGCTGTCGCCGTCGGTGACCCGTCGGGTGGTGCGGGAGTTCGCCACCCGGCCGTCCCGGGTGCTTCGTCCGCACCCCCGGCTGGACACCCTGACCGACCGGGAGCGTCAGGTCGTCGGCCTGGTCGGTGAGGGCCTGAACAACGAGGAGATCGCCGCACGGTTGGTGGTCAGCCCGGCGACCGCGCGGACCCACGTCAGCCGGGCGATGGGCAAGCTGGGAGCCCGGGATCGGGCCCAGCTCGTCGTGTTCGCGTACCAGTCGGGGTTGGTGTCGGGGTGAGGCCCGGGCCGGGCGACAGCGGCCCTGCGGTCGGGCGGTTACCCTAGCGGTGGCCGGACTCCGCAGTGCCGGCCGCGTTGTGCCCGCCGGAACACTGACAAACGGGATGTTCGCGTGTTTGACACCTTGAGTGACCGCCTGTCCGGGATCTTCACCAAGCTCCGCGGCAAGGGGCGGCTCACCGACGCCGACATCGACGCCACCGCGCGCGAGATCCGCCTCGCGCTGCTGGAGGCGGACGTCGCGCTGCCGGTGGTCAAGGGCTTCATCGCGGCAGTCAAGGAGCGCGCCCGCAGCTCCGAGGTCTCGCAGGCGCTGAACCCGGCCCAGCAGATCATCAAGATCGTCAACGAAGAGCTGATCAACGTGCTCGGCGGTGAGGGGCGACGGCTCCAGTTCGCCAAGCAGCCGCCCACGGTGATCATGCTGGCCGGCCTCCAGGGTTCCGGTAAGACGACCCTCGCCGGCAAGCTGGCCCGCTGGCTCAAGGGCCAGGGGCACCAGCCGTTGCTGGTCGCCGCCGACCTCCAGCGCCCCAACGCCGTCGGGCAGCTCCAGGTGCTCGGTGGCCGGGCCGGTGTCGAGGTGTACGCCCCGGAGCCCGGCAACGGCACCGGTGACCCGGTGCAGGTGGCCCGCGCGTCGATCGAGCACGCGAAGCGCGCCGCTCGCGACATCGTCATCGTCGACACCGCCGGCCGGCTGGGCATCGACGCCGAGATGATGCAGCAGGCCGCGGACATCCGCGACGCCGTCTCGCCGGACGAGGTCATCTTCGTCATCGACGCGATGGTCGGGCAGGACGCCGTCCGCACCGCCGAGGCGTTCCGTGACGGCGTCGGCATCACCGGTGTGGTGCTCTCCAAGCTCGACGGCGACGCCCGCGGTGGTGCCGCGCTGTCGGTTCGTGAGGTCACCGGGCAGCCGATCCTGTTCGCCTCCACCGGTGAGAAGCTGGAGGACTTCGACGTCTTCCACCCCGACCGGATGGCCAGCCGGATCCTCGGCATGGGCGACGTCCTCACTCTGATCGAGCAGGCCGAGCAGGCCTTCGACTCCGATCAGAAGGAGAAGATGACCGCCAAGCTGATGGGCGGTGAGCAGTTCACCCTCGACGACTTCCTCGACCAGCTCATCGCGGTGCGGCGGATGGGCCCGATCGCCAACGTGCTGGCCATGATGCCCGGCATGGGGCAGATGAAGGACCAGCTCGCCGACCTGGACGACAGCCACTTCGACCGGGTCACCGCGATCATCCGGTCGATGACCCCGGGTGAGCGGACCAACCCGAAGATCATCAACGGCTCCCGCCGGGCGCGCATCGCCAACGGCTCCGGAGTCACAGTGATGGACGTCAACCAGCTGCTCAACCGCTTCGCCGACGCGCAGAAGATGATGAAGCAGATGGGCGGCATGATGGGCCTGCCCGGTGGTGGCCGCCGCAAGGCGACCAAGTCGCCGAAGAACAAGCGCAAGGGCACCAAGGGCGGCGGTCGTCCGCGTACCGGCGCCGGCGCCGGGATGCCCGCCGGCTTCCCGGGTGGCATGCCGCAGCTCCCGCCGGGGATGGACCCGAACGATCTCGCTGGCGGTCAGGGCCTGCCGCCCGGCTTCAAGCTCCCGAAGATCGACTTCAACAAGCTCGGCAAGGGCGGCGACAACCGCCCCCGCTGAGGTGTGTCGGTGACCGCGGGCGAGGTCATCCTTGCCCGGCAGGTCCCGGTGGGCCGGGCGGCGCTGACCTCCCGCGAGAACGACCTGCTCGTCCTCGACGGGGAGTGATCGGGTAGGACTGTGTGCATGGCTCTTCATGTGCGCGGTGTGCTGCTCCCCGACGACGAGGTCCGGGATCTCTGGCTGGTCGGGGACCGGGTGACCTTCACCCCGGTGCCCGGCGCGGAGACCGTCGTCGACGGCGGCTTCGTCCTGCCCGGGCTGGTCGACGCGCACTGCCACATCGGCATCGCCCGAGGTGGCGCCCCGATCAACTCCCTCGACCAGGCACGCGAGTTGGCCCACGTCGACCGGGACGCCGGGGTGCTGGCGATCCGGGACGCCGGCTCGCCGTACCCGTACCCGGAACTCGACGACGAGCCGGACCTACCGCGACTGGCCCGCGCGGGCCAGCATGTCGCCCCGCCGAAGCGCTACCTGCGCGACATCGGCGTGGAGGTCGACGCCACCGACGTGGCCGCCACGGTGGCCGCCCAGGCGCGGGCCGGCAACGGCTGGGTCAAGCTGGTCGGCGACTGGATAGACCGGGGCGTGGGTGACCTCGCTCCGGCCTGGGACGCGGACACCCTCACCGCCGCCGTCCAGGCCGCGCACAATGCCGGGGTACGCGCCGCGGTGCACACCTTCTCCGAATCGGCCGTCGAGATCATGGTGCGGGCCGGCGTCGACTCGGTGGAGCACGGCACCGGGCTCAGCCTCGACCTGATCGACGAGATGGCCCGCCAGGGCACCGCGCTGGTCCCCACAATGATCAACATTGCCACCTTCGGGGGCATCGCCGAGCAGGCGCGGGGCAAATTCCCCGGGTACGCCGAGCACATGCTCGCGCTGCGCGACGGCTTCCCCGAGGTGGTGCGTGCCGCGCACGAGGCGGGAGTGCCGATCTACGTGGGCACCGACGCCGGCGGCGGCATCGACCATGGGCTGGCCGCCGAGGAGATGCTGCTGCTGCACGAACGGGCCGGCATGGCGCCCACCGACGTACTCGCCGCCGCCTCCTGGGGCGCCCGCGAATGGCTCGGCTTCCCGGGGCTGGTCGAAGGCGGCCTCGCCGACCTGACCGTCTACCCCGAAGACCCCCGTCGCGACCTGCGCGTCGTCCGCGCCCCGTCCCGCACGATCCTCCGCGGCCGCGTCATCCGCTGACCCCCGCGAACGCCACGCCACCCCGGACGAGCCGGACCGTGCGCGTCGGGCCGGTGTCAGGTCGGGTGTGCCGGGTTCGGGTGTGCCGGGGCTGGGTGTGCCGGGTCGGCGGTGCCCGATCCACGGCGTGTGCGGCGCGCAAGATCGCGCTCGATCCAGGATGTAGTGGCCTCGGCGCTCGGGGATGCCACTACATCCAGGATCAAGCGTGATCTTGGCGCGTGGCGCCTGGCGCGTGGCGCGGGCGCCGGGGGCGTGGTCAACGCGCGGGCGCGGGCGGGCGCGCGGCGCGGGCGGGCGCGCGGCGCGGGGGTCAGGAGGCTGGGCGGGCGGCGGCGCTGAAGAGGCGTACGGCAAGGTCGGCGAGGGCCGTCGCGGTCTGCTCGATCGGTTCGCGGGGGAGCACGATGTGGCTCACCACCAGGCGGACGATGGTGTCGGCGGCGAAGGCCAGCGCGGCCTGGTCCGCCCCGGGCAGGTGGTCGCCGGCCCAGTCGATCAGCGCGCCGGACGCCTCGGTGAGGACCACCTCAGCACGGGTGGTGAGGTACGGCAGTAGCTCGTCTGACCCACCCCGGCCGCTGGTCAGGATCGCCTTGACCAGCGGGTTGTCCGCCGCTGTGGTGAGGGTGTGCGCGATGGCGGCGTACGCGCCGGTCCGTACGTCGGAGCCGTGTGCGAGCAGCGCGTCGCGAACGTCGCCGACGAACCGATCCACCTCGGCGCGGGCGAGCGCTTCGGCGAGGCCCGCCTTGCTACCGAACTCGTTGTAGACGGTCTGTCGGCTCACCCCGGCCGTGGTGGCCACTCCGCCCATCCGGACCGCGTCCCACCCGGCGGCGACGGTCCGCGCGCGGGCGGCGTCCACGATCGTGTCCCGCAGCCGCTGACGCGGGGAGTCCGTCGATGTAACCATGGTGGTCGAATTCTACGGGCGCACCCTCGGCCCGCCCAGCGTCGCCGTCGCCTGCCCCGGCACCCTCGGCCCGCCCGGCGTCGCCTGCCCCGGCACCCTCGGCCCGCCCGGCGTCGCCTGCCCCGGCACCCTCGGCCCGCCCGGCGTCGCCTGCCCCGGCACGCTCGCCCCGCCCCGCGTCGTCGTCGTTCGCCCGGCACCGTCGATCCGTCGGCTTCGACCTGCCCGGCCTTGTCGCGGCCCGTCGGCGGAGGGGCACGGCACGGCGTGGCGACTCCCGGACGCGGTGTCCGCCCGCGTGGCGCATAGGATGTGCGGTCATGGCACGCGTGCTCACTCCCCGTGCGGAGGATTTCCCCCGCTGGTACCAGGACCTGATCGCCAAGGCGAAGCTGGCCGACAACGGCCCGGTTCGCGGCACCATGGTCATCCGACCGGCCGGCTACGCCATCTGGGAGCGTATGCAGGCTGAGATGGACGCTCGGATCAAGGCGGCGGGTGCGGAGAACGCGTACTTCCCGTTGTTCATCCCGGAGAGTTACCTCAAGCGCGAGGCGCAGCACGTCGAGGGCTTCTCGCCGGAGTTGGCGGTCGTCACCCACGGTGGTGGCAAGCCCCTGGCCGAGCCGGTGGTGGTGCGTCCGACCAGCGAGACGGTCATCGGCGAGTTCATGGCCAAGTGGATCGACTCGTACCGGGACCTGCCGCTGCTGCTCAACCAGTGGGCGAACGTGGTCCGGTGGGAGCTCCGTCCGCGGATCTTCCTGCGGACCAGCGAGTTCCTCTGGCAGGAGGGGCACACCGCGCACGCCACCCGGGAGGACGCCCGGGCGTACGCGCGGCGGATCCTGCACGAGGCGTACGAGGACCTGATGGTCAACGTGATCGGCATTCCGGTGGTGGTCGGCCTTAAGACGGCGCGTGAGCGGTTCGCCGGCGCGACGGCCACGTACACCTGCGAAGGCATGATGGGCGACGGCAAGGCGCTGCAGTTGGGCACCAGCCACGAGCTGGGTCAGAACTTCGCCAAGGCGTTCGACATCAGCTACTCCTCCAAGGAGGGCGGTCGGGAGCACGCCTGGACCACCTCCTGGGGCACGTCCACCCGGATGCTGGGTGGCCTGATCATGGCGCACGGCGACGACAACGGCCTGCGCGTGCCGCCGAAGCTGGCGCCGATCCAGGCGTACGTCATGATCGTCAAGGATGGCGACGGCGTCGCGGAGGCGGCGGCCAAGCTGCGCGACGGCCTGCGTGACGCCGGTGTCCGGGTCGCGCTCGACGACCGGACCGACACCCCGTTCGGCCGCCGGGCCGTCGACGCCGAGCTGCGCGGCTATCCGGTACGCGTCGAGGTCGGCCCCCGTGACCTGGCAGTGGGCAACGCGACTGTGGTGCGTCGGACCGACGGTTCGAAGACCCCGACGCCGGTGGCCGACGTGGTCACCGCGGTGCTGGCCGCCCTCGAGACCGATCAGCAGGTGCTGCACGACCAGGCGTTGGCGAACCGCGAGTCGCGCACTGTGGAGGTGGCCACCCTGGCCGAGGCGATCGAGGCCGCCGCGACCGGCTGGGCCCGGGTGCCGTGGTCGGCGGTCGGTGTGGCCGGCGAGGCGGAGGCGAACGGTCAGGGCGTCACGGTGCGCTGCCTGCTGCGCGCCGACGGCTCGGTACCGGACTCGGAGGACGAGCCGGACCTGGTCGCGATCCTGGCCCGCGCCTACTGAGGTGCTCGTCGACCGGTTCCAGTCGGGTCGGCTGATCATGCACCGGAACGTGCGGCACGGCCGGATCGGGTGGGTCCGGCCGGCCCGCGTGGTCAGCGACGACGATCGAGGTTTGCTGGTCTGGGTCGCCCGGGACTCGCCGGTGGCCCACGAGGTGACCGAGGCCGGGCTGGGCATGCGGGCGATGCCGTTCGCCGAGTGGATCTCGTCGACGTACCGGTTGGCGCACGGGCGCTGGAACGGCCCACCACTGCTGAAGTTCCTGCCCACCGGGGCGGCGCACTCCGTCTGGTGGTTCCGGGACGCCCAGGACCGGTTCGCCCACTGGTACGTCAACCTGGAGGAGCACGGCGTCCGCTGGGACGACGGCCCGGTGGCCGGCGTCGACGTGGTGGACCAGGACCTCGACGTGGTGGTGTGGCCGGACCGCCGCTGGGAGTGGAAGGACGAGGACGAGTTCGTCGAGCGGCTCGCCTTCGGGGATGACTACTGGGTGACCGACGAGAAGGCGGTCCGCGCCGAGGGGGAGCGGGTCATCGCGCTGGCCGAGGCCGGCGAGTTTCCGTTCGACGGCACCTGGTGTGACTTCACACCACCGGCAGAGTGGGATGTACCGGATAAACTACCGCCGGGATGGGACCGTCCGCCGGTGCGCTGAGCGGTGTTCCCGATCACCGGTGGCGCCGTGTCCGGGTCCGATGCGGGAGATCGGCAGCGGATCTGGCAGAATGGGTCGCTGGTATCCGGCGCGCGTCCGGCGCCCTCTAACCCGGGCACGTCGCCAGTCCACCGAGTAGTCTCCGGCCCAACCCCACGGGTCCGGTCGGCGCTCACCCATGCACACCGCCCGCCTGGGCCGGTGAGATCGCAACAGGAGCGAAACAACTGTGGCCGTAAAGATCCGGCTCCTGCGGATGGGCAAGATCCGCAACCCGCAGTACCGCATCGTCATCGCCGACTCGCGCACCAAGCGTGACGGTCGGGCGATCGAGTTCGTCGGGGTTTACCAGCCCAAGGAAGACCCCTCGATCATCGAGGTCAAGTCGGAGCGGGTCCAGTACTGGCTGTCCGTCGGCGCTCAGCCGAGCGAGGCGGTGCAGCGGCTGCTGGAGCTGACCGGTGACTGGCAGAAGTACAAGGGCCTGCCGGCCCCGCCGCCGCTCCTGGTCGCCCCCGAGCGGGCCGACCGCAAGGCGGCGTACGAGGCTGAGGCGAAGGCCGCCGCCGGGCTCGCCCCGGAGACCCCGGCCAAGCCGGCCAAGAAGGCCGCCAAGGCTGCCGAGGCTCCGAAGACCGAGGCTCCGGCTGAGGCTCCGGCGGCCGAGGCGCCGAAGACCGAGGCTCCGGCCGAGGCCCCGGCCGCTGCCGACGCCGGTGAGCAGGCCTGACATGCCACTGCGTCCGGCGTTGGAGCACCTGGTCAAGGGCATCGTCGACCACCCGGATGACGTCCGGGTGCGGATGGTCGATTCCCGTCGGGGCAAGCGGCTCGAAGTCCGCGTGCACCCCGAGGACCTCGGCACTGTGATCGGGCGGTCCGGCCGGACCGCCAAGGCGCTGCGCCAGGTGATCGGCTCCATCGGCGGCCGCGGGGTTCGCGTCGACATCGTCGACTCGTACTGATGCAGCTCGTCGTCGGCAGGATCGGCAAGCCGCACGGTGTCCGCGGTGAGGTCACCGTGGAAGTGCGGACCGACGAACCCGAGGCACGGTTCGCCCCCGGCACAGTGCTGCGCACTGCGCCGGGGGCGACGCCCCCGCCTGCATCCCCGCGCAGCACAGTGCTGCGCACTGAGCCGGGGGCGACACCCCCTCCAACCACCGACGAGCCCGGCGTGCCGTTCCGGGTTCCGGCGGAGCTGACCATCGAGGAAGCCCGCTTCCACCAGGGTCGGGTGCTGATCGCGTTCGACGGCATCCTGGACCGCAACACCGCCGAGGCGTTGCGCGGGACGCTGCTCGTGGTGGACAGCGCCGACGTGGCCCCACCGGACGACCCGGAGGAGTTCCACGACCACCAACTGGTCGGGTTGGCCGTGGTGACCCCGGCCGGCGAACGCCTGGGCGAGGTCGCCCGCATCGACCACGCGCCCTCGTCCGACCTGCTGGTGCTGCGGCGCCCCGAGGGGCGTACCGCGTTGATCCCGTTCGTCCGGGCGATCGTCCCGGAGGTCGACCTGGCCGGCGGACGTGTGATCGTCGACCCGCCAGCCGGACTGCTCGACCTTTAGGACCAGCCCGCATGCGCGTCGACGTCGTGTCGATCTTTCCGGAGTACTTCGCCCCGCTGGACCTGTCGCTGATCGGACGGGCGCGGGCCAACGGCGTACTCCAACTCGCCGTGCACGACCTGCGGACCTGGACCCACGACGTGCACCGCACCGTCGACGACACCCCCTACGGTGGCGGGCCGGGCATGGTGATGCGCCCCGAGCCGTGGGGTGAGGCCCTGGACGCCCTCGCGCCGCTCGACGCCCCGCCGCCGAGGCTGCTGGTGCCGTCGCCGGCCGGTGCCCCGTTCACCCAGGCCATGGCGTACGAGTTGGCGGCCGAGTCGCACCTGCTCTTCGCCTGCGGCCGTTATGAGGGGATCGACCAGCGGGTCCTGGCGCACGCCGCCACCCGGATGCCGGTCACCGAGGTGTCGCTCGGTGACTACGTGCTCTTCGGCGGCGAGGTCGCGGTCCTGGTGATGCTGGAGGCCGTCACCCGGCTGCTGCCGGGGGTGCTGGGCAACGCGGGCTCGTTGGACGAGGAGTCGCACGCGCACGGGCTGCTGGAGGCGCCGATCTACACCAAGCCGCCGAGTTGGCGCGGGCACGACGTGCCGGAGGTGCTCCGCTCCGGCGACCACGGCAAGATTGCCCGCTGGCGGCGCGAGGAGGGTCTGCTGCGGACCGCCGCCCGCCGTCCGGACCTGCTGGCCGCGTTGCCGGCCGATCGGCTCGACAAACGGGACATCGCGGCCCTGGACCAGGCCGGATTTCAACCTCCACCGGGGGATGTGGCAAAGTAGGGGGGTTGCCGCATCCGTCCGCGCCCGCGGTCGGCTGCGAGGATCCCCGACCGGGGTCGGTCCGCCGATCACCACCCGGGAATCAGAATCACCCACCCGCGCACCGAGTGACGGTGCGCCGTGAGCCTTACGAGGACGCAGCGATGAACATCCTGGACGCCCTTGACGCCCAGTCGAAGCGGACCGACCTTCCCGACTTCCGGGCCGGTGACACCGTCAAGGTGCACGCCCGCGTCGTCGAGGGCAACCGGTCCCGTGTCCAGATCTTCCAGGGCGTCGTGATCCGCCGCCAGGGTGACGGTCTGCGCGAGACCTTCTCGGTCCGCAAGGTCAGCTTCGGTGTCGGCGTCGAGCGGACCTACCCGCTCAACGGCCCGGGCATCGACCGGATCGAGGTCGTGACCCGCGGTGACGTGCGTCGCGCCAAGCTCTACTACCTGCGCGAGCTGCGCGGCAAGAAGGCCAAGATCAAGGAGAAGCGGGAGAAGCAGCCCAGCTGACTTCCCGCTCGCCACGCCGCCCGAGCTGCGCGTATGTCGTACCGACCAGAGCGCACTACCCTGGTCGTACGGGCGCAGCGAGGCGGCGGTCCCGCCCATGTGGCGGGCAGCTGTCCACTACCGCCCGTGGAGCCTCGACGAGGCTCCCGGGCGGTGGTGTTTCTGCGGACCGGGGAGTGGCGTGGTGCAGACGCTTGACGAGGACGGCACCGTCGATCCGTGGCGCCGACGGGCTCGCCGCACCCGCCGGCAGATGCCGCTCTGGCAGGAGTTGCCGCTGCTGCTGGTGGTCGCGTTCTGCCTCGCGGTGCTGATCCGCACCTTCCTGCTCCAGGCGTTCTTCATCCCGTCCGGCTCGATGGAGGACACCCTCCTCGTCGGTGACCGGGTGCTGGTCAACAAGGTCGTCTACGACGTTCGTGACCCGCTGCGCGGCGAAGTGGTGGTCTTCCGGGGCACCGACCGTTGGGCGCCGCAGGTCGACGAGCAGCCGAAGCCCGGCGTCGCCGGCCGGCTCGCCCGCACCGTCGGCGACCTGGTCGGGGTGAGCCGACCCGGTGAGAAGGACTTCATCAAGCGGGTGATCGGTCTCCCGGGTGACCGGGTCAAGTGCTGCGACAGCCAGGGGCGGGTGACAGTCAACGGCACCCCGCTCAACGAGCCGTACGTCCTACGGGACTCACCCCTGGACCTGCCACCCAACCCCGCGGAGTGTCGTTCCCGGCGCTTCGACGAGATCGTCGTGCCGCCCGGTCAGATCTTCGTGATGGGCGACCACCGTGAGGTCTCCCAGGACGCGCGGTGTCAGGGGCCGGTGCCGATCGACAACGTGGTGGGCCGGGCGTTCATGGTGGTCTGGCCCTCGTCGCGGTGGAGCGCGCTGTCGGTGCCGTCGACGTTCGAGGACGTCTCCGGCCCGGCCACGGCGTCTCCCGGTGCGCGTCCGGTGCGGCCGACTCCGCAGGGCGGTGTGCTGCTGATGCTGCCGTTGGCGGCCGCGCTACGTGGTTCCCGCGCGTTCCGGACGGTGCCGTCCAGCCGAGCAACGTAGGCTCCTTGGCGTGATTGACGAGCAGACCGACAAGCCGCGCAGCTCCTTCTGGAAGGAGCTGCCGATCCTGCTGGGTGTGGCGATCCTGGTCGCGGTGCTGGTCCGCGCCTTCGTGCTGCAGACCTTCTTCATCCCCTCCCCGTCCATGGAAAACACCCTCAAGATCGATGACCGGGTGCTGGTCAACAAGCTGGTCTACGACTTCCGATCACCGCACCGCGGCGAGGTGATCGTGTTCAAGGCGCCGACCGAGTGGAGTGGTAACCCCGACGGGGAGGACTTCATCAAGCGGGTGATCGGCATCCCCGGCGACCACGTGGTCTGCTGCGACCCGGAAGAACGGTTGATGATCAACGGCAAGTCGCTGGACGAGCCGTACATCTTCTCCATGGACGGGGTTCGCGACAAGCCCGCCGACCAGGAGTTCGACATCACCGTGCCGGAGGGCCGGCTGTGGGTGATGGGCGACCACCGTTCAGCCTCCGGTGACTCGCTGGAGCACTGGCAGCAGTCCGGGCAGAACATCACCGAGGCCACCATCCCCGAGGACGACGTGGTCGGGCGGGCGTTCACCGTCTTCTGGCCGGTCAACCGGGCCACCTGGCTGACGGTGCCCGACGGGTTCGACGGCATTCCCAAGCCTTAGGCCGACGGGGCGTGGGCGATCCGCCGTCGGTCTGGCAGGCTGGTGCGGTGACCGTCTACACCCCTCGACGCGCGGCCCGCGTGCTGCTCGTCGACGCGGCCGGCCGGGTCCTGCTGTTCGAGGGCTTCGACCCGGCCCGACCCGGGCACCGATACTGGTTCACTCCGGGCGGCGGGCTCGATCCGCTGGAGTCCCCGGCGGCGGGCGCCGCCCGGGAGTTGGCTGAGGAGACCGGCCTGCGGCTCGACCCGGCCGAGTTGGGCGAGCCGGTCTGGTCCGACGCGACCGAGTTCTCCTTCGACGGCATCTGGTACCGCCAGGAGCAGGATTTCTTCCTCTTCCGGGTGGAATCCTGGCAGGTGGACACCACGGGCTTCAACGACATCGAGCGGCGCAGCATCGCCGACCACCGCTGGTGGCTTCCCGACGAGTTGGCGGCCAGCGGCGACCGGTTCTACCCGCCGGAGCTGCCCGCCCTGCTGACCCGGCTGGGGCAGTCGACCACCGCCGGCCAGGGCGAGGCGTCGTGCTGACCCCACCGCGCACCGTGGTGCGCCGCGAGGCGGGCCTGTACGCCCTGGAGCGGGCGTTGCAGCGGCGTGGCTTCCGGCACGTCGCCGGCGCCGACGAGGCGGGCCGGGGAGCCTGCGCCGGTCCGCTGGTCGCCGCCGCTGCGGTGCTGCCCGAGGGGCGGCGCGGCGAGATCGAGGGGCTGGCCGACTCGAAGCTGCTCACCCCGGCCAGCCGGGAACGGGTGTACGCGGAGGTCGTGGACCGCGCGCTCGCGTACGCCGTGGTGGTCATCCCGGCCGACGAGGTCGACGCCCGGGGCCTGCACGTGTGCAACCTGGCCGCGATGCGCCGGGCGCTCGCCTCGCTCACCACCCGCCCGGAGTACGTGCTGACCGACGGCTTCGGCGTGGACGGCCTGGGCGTGCCCGGGCTGGCGGTGTGGAAGGGCGACCGGGTGGCCGCGTGTGTGGCGGCGGCCAGCGTGCTGGCCAAGGTCACCCGGGACCGGCTCATGGTGGAGCTGGACGGGGTGTACCCGGCGTACGGCTTTGCCGAGCACAAGGGCTACATCACCCCGGAGCACTCGGCGGCGCTGCGCGAGCACGGGCCATGCCGGGAGCACCGGTTCTCGTACGTCAATGTCGCTGCGGTCTCCGGCCGCGACGGCCGGCCGCCGCGCGCTCGACGGCCCGGCGGCCACGGCTCGGATGAGCCGATGGAGCGCTTATGGGCGTCAGGGGGTACCGTCGGCGTGGCGTTGGGCGAGCAGCCTCGGCCTCCGACGCCGGTGGGGGAAGATGTGGCCATGGAAGGCGGAGTGCGATGAGCGCGGAAGATCTCGAGAAGTACGAGACCGAGATGGAGCTGCAGCTCTACCGGGAGTACCGCGACATTGTCCGCCAATTCTCCTACGTGGTGGAGACGGAGCGCCGGTTCTACCTGGCCAACCAGGTCGACCTGCACGTGCGTAACTCCGACGGCGAGGTCTACTTCGAGGTCGAGATGCACGACGCCTGGGTGTGGGACATGTACCGTCCCGCCCGCTTCGTGAAGAACGTCCGGGTGATGACCTTCAAGGACGTCAACGTCGAGGAGCTGGAGAAGCCCGACATCTCGCTGCCCGCCGACTCCGGCTTCGGCGGCTGAGCGCACCCGAGCCGCCGGGCCCTGCCACGGGCTCCCCACGCGTGGCGTGACGCCCGCCGCCGATCACTCGGCCGGCACCACGACCTCGACCCGCTGCACCATGTTGTTGGCGAAGCCACCACGGTTCCACTGTTGTTCGACCGGCTGGGTCCGCCCGGACGCGTCGGTCGCCCGCGCGCCGAGCACGTACCGGCCCGGGGTGGCGACCCACTCGTACCGCCAGCGCCGCCAGGCGAAATCCCCCGCGTCCGTCGGGTCCAGCTCGGCCGGCGTCCAGCTCTCCCCACCGTCGGTGGTCACCTCCACGGCGACCACCGGCGCGTGCCCCGACCAGGCCCGACCATCCAGGGTGCACGGACCGGGCCGCAGCACCCGACGGCGGGACATGAAGTCGGGGAAGCCGGGCGGGCGGACCAACGCGCGTGGCTCGATCCGCGTCACCGGCACGCCCGGGTCGTCGGCGTCGCGGCGTACCCGGTAGGCCACCGCGTTCTGGTACCCCTCGAACGGCTCGGTCCGCAGCTCGATGGAGTGGACCCACTTCACGTGCGCCATGCCGTACCAGCCCGGCACGATCAGCCGCAGCGGCGCGCCGTGCTGCGGCAGCAGGGGAGCGCCGTTCATCTCGTACGTCAGCAGCACCTCCTCGCGCAGCGCGTCGGCTACCGGAAGCGCCCGCTGGTAGTCCTGCTCGATCCCGCGCTCCACGCCGTGATCGGCGCCGGTGAAGACCACGTCCACCGCGTCCGGGTCGATGCCCGCCTCCCGCAGCAGCGGAGCGAGGGGGGTGCCGGTCCACTCCGCGTTGCCGACCGCCTCGACCAGCCAGGGCTGGCTGACCGGCCGGGGGTGCAGCAGGGCCCGCCCGTTGCCGGCGCACTCCAGGGTCACCTGCTGGGTGATCCGGGGCCGCTCGCGCAGGTCGGCGAGGGTGACCGTCAGCGGACGGTCCACCGCCCCGCCGATGGTCAGCGTGTGGGTCGCCGGGTCGAGCTCCGGGATGTCGTAGTGGATCAGCAGGTAGTGCAGCCCGGCCGGGGTGACGTCGTAGCGCAGCGCCTCCAGCGGGATGCCGTGGTTGCGGGCCGCGAGTTGCAGCTCCTCGGCGCTGATCGTCTCGTCCGGCTCGGCGAGCCGGGACGGGCCGCTCACGTCGGCCACCGACGGCGGCCGGTCGTCGACAGTGGTCATGGAGGGCCTCCCCGGTCCAGACGGCGGCACCCGCCGCACGCGGCCCAGCCTAGGCCCTCCCCGGCGGCCCGAAAACGGCCCCGGAGGTGCGGCGGTGTGCGCGGTCGGCCGAGGACAGCGTCCCGCAGCCCCACGCATAACAGATCATCGAAGCCGTCGGGTGGTCGTCCACAGCACCTCCGGTTGTCCACAGCCCCCGTCGGCCGGCTGGCGGACGACACCACCGCGGCCGGAGGCTGCCGTCATGCAACCACCAACCGTCGGTTCGATCCGCCGCACGCTGCTGCTCTGCGCCGCGCTCCCGCTCGCACTGACCGTCCAGCTCTGCGGGCTGGCGGTGCTGGTCGCGGCGGTGCCCGGCGAACCACCGACGCCGACCGTGCCGGTCGCGGCCCTGTCCGTGCGGGTCGCCGACCCAGCGCCCGCGGGGCGGTTCCGCTGGCCGGTCGACGGACCGCCCCGTCCGGTGCGCCGGTTCGACCCGCCGCCCCGACCGTGGCTGCCCGGGCACCGCGGCGTCGACCTGGCCGCCCCTGCCGGAGCGGTGGTCCGCAGCGCCGGGCCGGGCACCGTGCTCTTCGCCGGCCCGGTGGCCGGTCGACAGGTGGTCACCGTGGGGCATGCCGACGGGCTGCGGACCACCCACGAGCCGGTCCAACCCGCCGTACGCCCCGGCCAGCCGGTCACCGCCGGGGCGCCGCTGGGCGAGCTGCTGCCCGGGCATCCGGGTTGCCCGGCCGAGGCTTGCCTGCACTGGGGCCTGCGCCGGGGCGAGGAGTACCTCGACCCGCTGGCCCTGCTCGGCCTCGGCCCGGTGCGTCTGCTCCCGACCGGTCCGCTCAGCGTTGGGCGAGCAGTGCCGGCAGCCGTGCGGCCAGCCGCTCGTACTCGTCGGCGACGTTGTAGACCTGGCCGGTGAGCCGCAGCCACCCCCGGCCGTTCCAGCTCATCACCGCCACCTCGGCGGCGAGCCGCTCACCGATCCGCGTCTGCAACGCCCGCGCGGCGTCGATCGTGGTGCCCGTGCCGGGCGGCAGCGGAATGAGGCGCAGAGCCACCCCCGGTCCGCCGGGGTAGGGCAGATCGGCAGGGCCTACCCCCAGAGCGTCCCCCACCACCCGCTGGCCGTACGCGGCAAGCGCGGCGTTGTGCGCCCGCACCCGGTCGACGCCGAGAGCACGCATCGTGAACATGCCCGCCGGGGCGGCCAGCCAGGGCGTGTAGTCGAGAGTCGCCTGCCACTCGACCCGGGCCGGGAAACCCGACTCCTGCTCCCAGGACACCACAAGTGGCTCAATCCGGTCCCGCCACTGCGGTGCCACCGCCAGCAGGGCGGTCCCGCGCGGGGCGTACGCCCACTTGTGCAGGTTGCCCACCCAGAAGTCCGCGCCGATGCTGGCCACCGGGGTGGCCAGCATGCCCGGGGCGTGCGCGGCGTCCACCAGGACCGGCACGCCGTGTTCGTGGGCCACCCCGACGATGGCGGCGGTCGGGAAGAGCTTGGCGGTGGCCGACGTCAGCTGGTCGACGACGAGCAGCCGGGTCCGTCCCGGGCGCAGGCCGGCGCGGATGCTCTGCACGATCTGCTCGTCGGTGGCGGCCAGCGGGATCGGCAGGACCCGGCTGACCGCGCCGGTGCGGCGACACTCGCGCTGGATCGCCAGGCTCACCGCCCCGTACCCGTGGTCGGTGCTCAGCACCTCGTCGCCGGCCTGAAGCCCCACCGACTGGAGCACCACGGCGACGCCGGTGGTCGTGTTGCCCACCAGGGCGCTGCCGTCCGGGTCGGCGCCCAGGAACCCGGCGAGGTGCCGGCGGGTGTGCGCGATCCGGTCGACCAGCCCCTGAGTGAAGAAGCGCAGCGGGTTCGCCTCCATCTCGTCGCGCAGCCGCTGCTGGGCGCGCTGCACGCCGATCGGCACCGCGCCGAACGAGCCATGGTTGAGGTGGCTGACCGCCGGGTCCAGGGAGAAGAGCAGGCGGGCGCCCGGGATCGGCTCAGGGGGCTGCGGGACGCTCACTTGATGATCGTAACCGCCGCCAGTGCGCGCCATCCGGCCCTTGATCAGGCGTGGGTGCATGCGCCCTCCGGTCCTTGCTCAGGCGTGGGTGCGTGCGCCATCCGGCCGTTGCTCAAGTGCGCGCGAGTGTGCGTGCGCCGTCCGGTCCTTGCTCTCAAGTGCGCGCACGTGTGCGCCATCCGGCCGTTGCTCAGGCGCGCGGGTGTGCCTGCCGGTACGCGGCGCGCAGCCGCTCGACCGAGACGTGGGTGTAGATCTGGGTGCTCGCCAACGACGAGTGACCCAGAAGCTCCTGCACGGCGCGCAGGTCGGCGCCGCCCTCCAGAAGGTGAGTGGCCGCGGAGTGGCGTAGACCGTGCGGGCTGGTTCGTGGCAGTCCGGCGGCCTCGGCGTACGCACCGACGATCTGACGCGCGGTCGTCGGGTTGAGCCGACCACCCCGGGCACCCAGGAGCAGCGCGTCACCGGAGCGGGCGGCCACCATCGCCGGGCGGCCCCGGCGCAGCCAGTCGTCCAACGCCCGCTGGGCGGGCACCCCGTACGGCACCGAGCGTTCCCGCCCGCCCTTGCCGAACACCCGGATCACCCGCCGGCCGTGGTCGACATCCCCCACGTCCAACCCGCACGCCTCGCTGACCCGTACGCCGGTGGCGTAGAGCAGCTCCAGCAGCACCCGGTCCCGCAGCGGCACCGCCTCGGCCCCTTCGGCTGCGCCCTGCGCCGACCCGGCCGCTGCGTCCGTTTGCTGTGTGGCGGCACGCGCCTGGTTCGCGCGGGCTGCGTCCGTGCGTGCCTGGTCCGTGCGAGCTGCGTCCGTGCGCGCCTGGTTTGTGCGCGCCTGGTTCGTGCGGGCTGCGTCCGCGGGTGCCTGGTCCGTGGGTGGCGGGTTGGTGGGCGGTGCCTGCCGGGACGGTGCCTCGACCAGGGCGGCGGCCTGGTCGGCGCGCAGCACGCTGGGCAGTTCCCGGTGCGCGCGAGGGCTGGCCAGTGCGGCGCCAACGTCGGCGGGGAGCAGCCCGGCCCGGTGTGCCCAGGCGCTGAACGCCCGCGCCGACGCGGCCCGCCTGGCCAGCGACGTGCGGGCCGCACCCGTGGTGCGCTGTCGTGCAAGCCAGCTGCGCAGCACCGACAGGTCCAGCTCGGAGAGGTCGACGCAGCCCATCCGGACGGCGTGGTCGAGCAGCGAGACGAGATCGGTGACGTACGCGCGGACGGTGTGCGCCGACCGGTTACGAACCCGGGACAGGTGCTCGGCGAAGTCGTCGACCGCGTCGCGCAGCGCTGGCGGCAGTGCCTGGTGCATGGCCCGGGTGCCCCGGTCTGGCCGGCTCATCGTGGCCACGCCAACGTGCCGGCCGGCCCAACGGCCCAGGCACCTTTACTCTCGGCTGGCACGGCACCAGCCTACGGCCGGTCCGGGTACGCCACCGGACACGACGGCACCGATCTCCGCCCCGACTATCGGCGGTTGCTCCTCTTGACCAGGAACACGACCAGGCCGACAACGAGCACGGCGGTCACGACCAGACAGCAGAGCACGCTGATGTGCCACGGCTTGATTGCACCCATGACCGGGCACGGTACCGGCAGTACCGGCTGGCCGGGACCCCGAGCGTGAGGGGATTCGGGCCGCCGGACGGCCAGCCGGTCTGCTGGTCGGCAGCCCGGCGGGGCCTGGCATGACCGGCTCCGCCCTCCCCGTCCGGGCGGCGGTGACGTGTCCGCTCAGGTATTAGCCCGACCGGATTTCTCCGCCGCCGCACGCTTCGGTTTGGCGGGCGGGGCGAGGGCATAGCCGTCCTCACGACGAACCACCATGGACAGCTCCTCCAGCAGCGACAGCTTGCGCAGCGCGGTCCGTACGTCCACACCGGCGCGCGAGGAGAGCCGGTCCACTCCCATCGCGCCCCGGCGTGGCAGCGCCTCCAGCAGCGACCGTGCGTCGTCGTCCAACGCGTCGGTGGCCCGCTGTGGTCCACGCGCCAGCGGGGCCAGGTCCGCGCCGATCCGGCCTACCTCCTCCAGCACATGGGCCACCCCGGTGACCAGCCGGGCCTTGGAGTGCTCGCGCAGGAACTCGTGCGCGCCGACGGACATCGCCGAGGTCACCGGCCCCGGAACCACCATGGCCACCCGATTGGCGTAAATGGCTCGCCGCGCGGTCTGCGTCGCGCCACTGCGCGCCGACGCCTCCACCAGGACGGTGCCCCGGGTGCCTACGGCGATCACCCGGTTGCGGATCAGGAATCGGGGCCGCAGCGGCTCGGCACCGGGCGGCCACTCGCTGACCAGCAGCCCCGTCTCGGCGATCCGGTCGAAGAGCGCGGCGTTGCCCATCGGGTACGGGCGGTCGAGCCCGCAGGCGAGCACCGCCACGGTCAGACCGCCCGCGGTGAGGGCGCCCCGGTGAGCGGCAGCGTCGATGCCGAACGCGCCACCGGACACGACAGTCCAGTCCCGCTCGGCCAAGCCGTACCCCAGCTCGGTCGCGACGTGCTGCCCGTAGCCGGTGGCCGCCCGCGCCCCCACCACGGCCACCGAGCGATCCAAAGCTTCGCCGAGCGGCCAGCTTCCGCGTACCCAGAAGCAGAGCGGCGGGGCGGTCTCAGCGTCCACCCGGCGGCTGACGTCCGGCAGACGCAACGTGGCCAGGCCGGCAACCTGGGCCGGCCACTCCTCGTCCTCCGGCGTGACCAGCCGGGCGCCCAGTCGTTCCGCCCGCTCCAGGGCCTCCGCCGCAACCGCCCGCGCGTCGCCGGCCGCCGAACGTGCGGCGACAGTGGTGTGCAGCCAGCCGTCCGGGCTGCCGCCGTCGAGCAGCAGATCCAGGGTCGCCACCGGGCCGTGCCGTTCGACCAGGTGATGCACCGCGCGGGTGCCCGGTTCCGCCAGCCAGGTCAGGGCGACCCGGGCCAGCCTGCGTTCCTCCTCGGCGCTCACGTCGCCTCCCCCGTCCGTAGTTGAAGTGCTTCCCGGACGTCGCCCTGGTCCGGCCGGTCGCGACCGTCCAGGTCAGCGATGGTCCAGGCCATCCGGATCACCCGGTCGAAGCCGCGCGCCGACAGTGAGCCGGAGTCGAGCCGGCCACGCAGCTCGACGGTGACCCGGCCCGGTAGTCGCCACGGCGGTCGGCGTAGGTGTGGGCCTTCCACCTCGGCGTTGAGCCGCCGGCCGAGGTCGGCCCAGCGGGCGGCCGCCGCCTGCCGGGCCGCCGCCACCCGGGCGGCGACCGTCGCAGAGGGCTCGACGTCGCCGTCGGTCGCCATCAGCTCGGCCGCCCGTACCGGCATGAGCCGTACCTGGACGTCGATCCGGTCGAGCAGCGGCCCGGAGAGTTTCCCCAGGTAGCGGCGGCGGACCAGCGGTGAACACTCGCAGTGCGCGTCGCCGGCCGGTTTGGCGCACGGACACGGGTTGGCCGCCAGCACCAACTGGGTGCGGGCCGGATACACGGTGCCGCCCCCGCTGCGGCTCAGCTGGATGCGGCCATGCTCCAGCGGCTGGCGCAGCGCCTCCAGCGCACCCTTGCTGAATTCGGGAGCTTCATCCAGGAAGAGCACCCCGCGATGCGCCAGCGACACCGCGCCGGGTCGGGCCAGCCCCGAGCCGCCACCGACCAGCGACGGCACGGTCGCGGTGTGGTGCGGCGCCTGGAACGGCGGGCGACGCAGCAACCGACCGCCCGGCGGCAGCAGCCCGGCGACCGAGTGCAGCGCGGTGACCTCCAGCGCCGCCTCGTCGTCCAGCTCCGGCAGGATCGACGGTAGCCGTTGGGCGAGCATCGTCTTGCCGGCGCCCGGTGGGCCGAGCAGCGCCACGTGGTGCCCGCCGGCCGCGGCGACCTCCAGGGCGCGCCGACCCAGTTGCTGCCCGGCGACGTCGGCGAGATCCGGCCCACCGGTCAGCGGGGCCGGGATGTCCGCCGGTGGTTCGATCAGCGGGGTCCCGTCCCGAACGAAGGTGACGAGCCGGTGCAGGGTGTCCACCGCTCGCACCCGTACTCCCGGGATCACAGCGGCCTCGGCGGCGTTGCCGACCGGGACGATCACCCGCGCGACGCCGGCCTGGGCCGCGGCGGCGACCATGGGGAGTACGCCGCGCACCGGCCGGACCGTCCCGTCGAGCCCCAGCTCGCCGAGGACCACCACCCCCTCCAGGGGAAGCAGCGGCAGCTCACCCGAACCGCCCAGCAGCGCTGCGGCGATGGCCAGGTCGAAGGCCGAGCCGAATTTCGGCAGCGTGGCGGGCAGCAGGTTGAGGGTGATCCGCCGGTTGGGCCAGCGCTGGCCCGAGTTGACCACGGCGGCGCGGACCCGGTCGCGGGCCTCGTGCAGGGCGGTGTCCGGCAGACCGGAGATCACCACCGCCGGCAGGCCGGCGGCCAGGTCGGCCTCCACCTCGACCAGGTGGCCGGTCACCCCGACCAGCCCCACACAGAGCACCTTCGCGTAGCTCACCGCGCGTCACTGATCCTTCGGCCACGCATGTCAGAACGCGCCCTTGAGGTGGTCGACCTGCGCCGGGCCGGCGTCGGGCAGCCGCACCGACAGCACGTCGAAACGCACCTCCTCGGCGGTCGTACCGGTCTCGGTCAGCCACCGCGCGGCCAGCCCTCGCAGTCGGCGGGCCTTGGCCGGCACCACCGCCTCTGCCGGGGTGCCGAAACTCTCACCCCGGCGGGTCTTCACCTCGCAGAAGGCGAGCACCGGCCCGTCCCACGCGATGATGTCGATCTCCCCGGCCGGGCAGCGCCAGTTCCGGGCGATCGGGCGCAGCCCCGCCTCGGTCAGGTGCCGGGCCGCGCACCGCTCGCCGTACGCGCCAACCGCCTGGTTCCGCTTCGTCATGGCCGGCACGCTGCCCGCCGGAGGGCGATCGCCGCGACCCGGTGAGAGCCCACCTGTGGACAACGGTGTCGCTGTGGACAGTCGGACGATCATGCCCACGGTGTGCTAGCGGCATTGGACCTCGGACCGCTGCCGGCCGCACCCCATCCGTGCACGACCATGATCAGGTGATCAGAAGTAGGTGTCAGGACCGCCGCCGACCTACTTTTCATCACCTGATCACGGTGCGGGCCCGCGTCAGCGTCACCTGGGCGCGACTCGTGCCTCGTGCCGCCTGGGGATCGGTGGCGCGTGGCCGGCCGGGCTGAAATGGCGCGGGCGTGGCCGGTCGCATACGGTGCCTGACGTGGACGGACGACGGAGTTTTCCGGAAGATCAGGAGTCGCGCTGGTACCCCGACGAGCGGGGTCGCGGTTACGGCGAGTCGGAGTGGCGCGGCGCGGGCGAATCGCGGTACCGGGACGGCGAGGTCCCCGAGCAGCGTGACGCGGAAGACGGCCGCTCCGTCGAGGACACCGGCGTCGGCCGTCGCCGCGAGCCGGACCCGGGTCGCTTCGGCGCGGTGGACGCGGGCCGGTTCGGTACGCCGGAGTCGGACTCGGGTCGCCTGGGCGCGGTGGACGCGGGCCGCTTTGGTACGCCGGAGCCGGACTCGGGTCGCCTGAGCGCTTTGGACGCGGGCCGCTTCGGCGGTACTCCCGAGTCGGACTCTGGTCGCTTCGGTGCCGTGGACGATCAGACCGGTCGGTTCGGGGCGAGTGAGGCGGATTCGGGGCGTTTTGGCGCGGTGGACCCGCTGGGTGCCGCACGGCCGGAGGCGGACGGTTACCGGGCCACCCGGTCGCGGCGGGCCGACCGGGACCCCTCGGAGACCTCCGGTGAGCTGCCCGGACGCAGAGCCGCCCGCGAGACGACCTCGGCGGGGTCCCCGCTGACCGGCGCCGCGCCGGAGGCCGCCCGCGACACCACGTCGGCGGCTGTCGCGCCGGCCGGCGTTCCCGCTGACCAGGCTCGTCCGGCTCCGCTCGCCGGGTACCCGATCATCGAGCCGACCCGGGGCGGCGGCGACACACCGCATCCGCTGGAGATGCCGACCGGCCCGATGCCGGGGATTGGTCCTCGACCTGATTTGCCCGCAGCCGAGCCGCCGGTGTACCCGCCGACCGCCGACGGCGTCTATCGGACCCGTCGACCAGTGCTGGCCGTACTCTTCACTCTGCTGGTGTTGATCTTCGAGGTGCCCGCGCTTCGGGTGTTGTTGGCGGGCGTGACCGGCGACCCGGTGGACGCCGGGAACGTGGTGGTGGGCATCGCCCTGGTCGCCGGACTGCCGATCTTCGCGATCGGGCTGTACGGGCTACGAACCGGAGGTCTGGCGCTGGCCGACAATGGCCGGGGCTGGCTGCGCCCACCGACGGCCTACCTGACCGTCGGCCTGGTGCTCTTCGTGGCCGCCGCGCTCGCCGCCGGCTGACCCAGCCTGACCCGCGATCGCCCGCCGCCGGCCGGCGAGCGCCGATGCCGTGCTGATGATTCGGACAACAACCAGGAAATAGTGGCCTCCGGCGCCGCGGAGGCCACTATTTCCATGAAGTTGCGCGATCTTCGCGGCAACTCGCGCGATCGAGCCGGGAGCGGCGGAGCGGGGGGCGGCGGAGCGGGAGCGGGGAAGCGGCGGGGCGGCGGAGCGGGGCGGGGGAGCGGCGGGGCGGGGGAGCGGCGGGAGCGGCCGAGCGGGGGAGCGGGGGAGCGGGGGGAGCAGCACGCCACGCGCACCCCGGGGCGGCTGAACGGCTGAGGGGCGTACACTGGCCAACTGGCGACCGCCTCGTGCGGTCGACCTCGCGCGCCCTCTTCACGAATCGTCGTGGAGCGACGGCCTCCCTGGTCCCGATCTTGATCGGGTCCACCATGGGTCGGCGACCAGGCGCCAGGACGCCCGGCCACCGGCCGGGCGTGACAACCAGGGACCTTGAGGAGTACCCCAACCATGGCCGTCGTGACCATGCGTCAGCTGCTGGAGAGCGGTGTCCACTTCGGGCACCAGACCCGGCGCTGGAACCCGAAGATGAAGCGCTTCATCATGACTGAGCGCAACGGCATCTACATCATCGACCTGCGCCAGACCCTCGAGTACATCGAGAAGGCGTACGAGTTCGTGCGTGGGACCGTCGCCGAGGGTGGCAGCATCCTGTTCGTCGGCACCAAGAAGCAGGCCCAGGAGGCGATCGCCGAGCAGGCGACCCGGGTCGGCCAGCCGTACGTCAACCACCGCTGGCTCGGTGGCATGCTGACCAACTTCCAGACCGTGTACAAGCGGCTCCAGCGGATGAAGGAGCTGGAGGGCCTGGGTGACCTCAGCGGCACCGCCGCCGGTTACACCAAGAAGGAGACCCTGCAGCTCTCCCGCGAGAAGATCAAGCTGACCCGCACCCTCGGTGGCCTGCGGGACATGCAGAAGCTTCCCGCCGCGGTCTGGATCGTCGACACCAAGAAGGAGCACATCGCCGTCGACGAGGCCCGCAAGCTGGGCATCCCGGTGATCGCGGTGCTGGACACCAACTGTGACCCGGACGAGGTCGACTTCCCGATCCCGGGTAACGACGACGCGATCCGGTCGGCCGAGCTGCTGACCAAGGTCGTCGCCGCCGCCGTCGCGGACGGTCTGATCGCGCGTTCCGGCCGTCGCCGGGGCAACGACGAGAAGCCCGAGGGTGTCGCGAGCGACGAGCCGCTGACCGAGTGGGAGCGCGAGCTGCTCGAGCCGAAGAAGGCCGACGAGTCGGCCGCCCCGGCCGAGCAGCCCGCCGCTGCCGCCGCCGAGCAGCCCGCCGCTGCCGCCGCCGAGCAGCCCGCCACCCCGGAGCAGCCGGCGCAGGCCGCCACCGAGCAGCCGGCGGCAGCCACCGCGGAGTGATCGCAGCGTCGCTGCCCCGCCGTCCGTTTTCGCGAACGGCGGGCAGCGACGGTACGCCGGGCACGATCCGCCCGGATCCGGGTAACCGGCACCTCTGACCATCCACACGCCGTCTCAACACCGAAGAGAGAGCCATGTCCCAAATCACCGCCGCGGACGTCAAGAAGCTCCGCGACCTCACCGGCGCCGGCATGATGGACAGCAAGAAGGCGCTGACCGAGGCCGAGGGCGACTTCGACAAGGCCATCGAGATCCTGCGCGTCAAGGGCGCCAAGGACGTCGGCAAGCGGGCCGGCCGTACGGCCGCGAACGGCCTGGTCGCCCACTCCGGCAAGGCGCTGCTCGAGCTCAACTGCGAGACCGACTTCGTCGCCAAGACCGAGTCGTTCATCGCGCTGGCCCAGCAGCTGGTCGAGCACGGTGAGCGTTCCGGCGTGAACTCCGCCGAGGAGCTGCTCGCCACCGAGCTCGACGGCAAGGTCATCGCGGATCTGATCCAGGAGCAGTCCGCCAAGATCGGCGAGAAGCTGGTGCTCAACCGGTTCGCCCGGGTCGAGGGCACCACCGCTGTCTACCTGCACCGCAAGGCCCAGGACCTGCCGCCGTCCGTCGGCGTGCTGGTGTCGTACACCGGCAAGACCGACGAGGCCGGCGACGCTGACGCCCGCGGTGTGGCCATGCAGATCGCCGCGATGCGGCCGAAGTATCTCACCCGGGACGAGGTTCCGGCTGAGGTCGTCGAGTCCGAGCGGCGCATCGCCGAGCAGACCGCCCGCGAGGAGAACAAGCCCGAGGCGGCCCTGCCGAAGATCATCGAGGGTCGGGTGAACTCCTTCTTCAAGGACTTCGTCCTGATCGAGCAGGCGTCGGTGGCCGACAACAAGAAGTCGGTGAAGCAGCTGCTGGCCGAGGCCGGCATCGAGGTCACCCGCTTCGTGCGGTTCGAGGTCGGCCAGGCCTGAGCCGCCACCGGGCGCCGCGCGCGCCCGTGGGCAGAAGACGTCAACGAGGAGGCCGCCGGTGTACGTGACAGGCACCGCGGCCTCCTCGTCACATAGGGTCGGCAGCGGCAGGTTCGCGGTACGCGCCGCACGGGGCGTGCGCGTGGGGAAGGGCGGGGCGGATGACGCAGGTTGTGAGTGACCGGACGCTGGAGCTGGACGATCCGACGGCACCGCCGCCGGGGCGTGCCCGCCGGGTGGTGCTGAAGCTCTCCGGTGAGGTCTTCGGTGGCGGCGCGATCGGCGTCGACCCGGACGTCGTCCAGGCCATCGCCCGACAGATCGCCACAGTGGTCCGCCGCGGCGTGCAGGTCTCCGTGGTGGTCGGCGGCGGCAACTTCTTCCGCGGCGCGGAGCTGCAGAAGCGTGGGATGGACCGGGCCCGCGCCGACTACATGGGCATGCTCGGCACCGTGATGAACTGCCTCGCGCTCCAGGACTTCCTGGAGAAAGAGGGCATCGAGACCCGGGTGCAGAGCGCCATCACCATGGCCCAGGTCGCCGAGCCGTACATTCCGCTGCGGGCGATCCGGCACCTGGAGAAGGGCCGCGTGGTCATCTTCGGCGCCGGCGCCGGGATGCCGTACTTCTCCACCGACACGGTGGCCGCCCAGCGGGCGCTGGAGATCCGGGCCGACGTGGTGCTGATGAGCAAGAACGGCGTGGACGGCGTCTACACCGCCGACCCGCGGATCGACCCCACCGCCAGCAAGCTCGACTCGATCACCTTCTCCGAGGCGCTGCGCCGCAACCTGCGGGTGGCCGACGCGGCGGCGTTCAGCCTCTGCATGGAGAACGGCCTGCCGATGCTGGTCTTCGGCGCGCAGGGTGACGACACCATCATCCGCGCGGTGGGTGGCGACAAGATCGGCACCCTGATCACCGCCTGAGTCCCGCCGACGGCGACGACAGCAGCGGTCTGACGACTTTCAGCAGAGCCCACGACGAGCACAGAAGGAGGCGAGGAGACCGGTGATCGACGACACCCTCCTCGAGGCCGAGGAGAAGATGGAGCGTGCGGTTGAGCACGCCAAGGAGGAGTTCGGCGCCATCCGTACCGGTCGCGCCAACGCCGCCATGTTCTCCAAGGTCATCATCGACTACTACGGCACGCCCACGCCGCTGACCCAGATGGCGTCCATCGCGGTTCCCGAGCCGCGCATGGCCATCATCAAGCCGTACGACAACTCGCAGATCAACGCGATGGAGAAGGCGATCCGCGACTCGGACCTCGGGGTGAACCCGAACAACGAGGGCAACCAGCTGCGCATCCTGCTCCCGCAGATGACCGAGGAACGCCGCCGCGACATGATCAAGGTGGCTCGGCACAAGGGCGAGGAGGCCAAGGTGGCGATCCGCAACGTCCGCCGCCGTGGCAAGGAGGAGCTGGACCGGATCGTCAAGGACGGCGAGGCTGGCGAGGACGACGGTCGCCGCGCCGAGAAGGAACTCGACGACCTGACCCAGCGCTACGTGGCCAGCATCGACGACCTGGTGAAGCACAAGGAAACCGAGCTGCTCGAGGTGTGACCGCCACCGGCTGGCCGGCTGAGCTGCGCCGAGGCCCGTTCCCGACGTCGGGGACGGGCCTCGTTCCGTAGCTCAGCAGGGGATCCAGACGGTCCTGGTGCTCTCGGCGAACTGCTCGCCGGTGTTCGAGTCGCGCAACGAGAAGTGGGCGGTGGCCCGGCCGGGGTGCAGCGCCGGAGCGATCCGGGCGAACGCCATCCCGAGTTCGACGGTACCGCCGTCGCAGAGGATCTCACCGGCGCCGTGTCCGCCGGTGGCCCAGAGGGTCGGCAGGCCGTCCTGCACCAGCGAGGCCGACATGAGGACGATGCCGGCCGGGCAGTGCCGGGCGGTGGCGGTGACCCCTGCCGCCGGGTACGTCACTCCCGGCTCGCCGACGGGCGGCTCGAACGGGAACAGTTCGCTGGTGTGGCGGTCGATGGTGATCCTGGTCCGTGCCGTGGTGGCGGCGGCCGGTGACCCTGCTCCCAGGACCATGGCGGCCACCGTCAACACCGCGAAACCGAACTTGTACATGTGAGTGCCCTTCCCCCGTTCCGACGCGCGGGCTGGCGCCAGCGCGGCACCAGCGCACCACGTCGGGCGCTTTCGCTCAGTACTCGATCGCGCACTGGACGAGTCGGATCGACGGCTGCGGATCGGCTGTGGTCTGCCGTACCGGATGGCTGTGCGCTGCTGGCCGGCGGCCTGGCGGCGAGGGTGGCGTCCGTCGGCGTGCCTCGTCCGCCGTGCCGATCCGGTGTGTGCAGTAGGCTCGGCAGGATTCCCGGCCACCGGGTGGTGAACACCGGGGATCGACCGACCGTCGGGGCGGTCAATCGGAGGAACATCGCACGTGTAGGGGATGCTTGTGGTCTTGCGTCATGTGGTGGTTCTCGTGCCGCGTCGCGGTGCGTGATGTCCCACCCCGACCCCTACGGCAGCGAGCCTCGCGGCTGGGACCGGCCGGAGCGCCCGGTGGCGCTGCCGTGGCCGGAGCAGGAGCTGGAGGCCGGCCAGTGGAGCCGCCGTCCGGCCGCCGGCGCTGAGCTGTACGCCGAGCCGCACGCCCGACCGTACGCCGACCCGCACCCCGCGGACCCGTACGAGGAGCGCGGCCGCCCGGTCCGTCCGGACGACCGTTTCGACGACCGGGACCGGTATGACCGTTTCGACGACCGTGACCGGCACGTGGACGACCGCAACCAGCCCGACCGGTACGACGACCGGGGCCGCGGTGACCGGTACCTGGATCGGCCTCCCGCCACTGGCGACGGGCCGCCCCGTTACGACGGCCCGGAGCGTGGGCGTTTCGACGAGCCGGGCCCTTCCGCCCGCGTCGACGACCCGGGGTACCCGACCGAGCAGCTCGCGCCCGTGCGGGCCGAGGTGGTGCCGGACGAGGCTCCGACGACCGGTCGACGGGCGAAGGGGCGACGTCGGGCCAGCCTCGACCGACCGGCCACCCAGCAGGTGGGCACCGGGCGGGCCGGGCGCAACCTTCCCGCGGCGATCGGGGTCGGGCTCGGCCTCGGCGCGCTGATCGTGGTGCCGCTGGCGGTCTACCCGTTGGCGTTCCTGCCGGTGATCGCCGCCGCGGTCGCCATCGGCAGCTGGGAGATGGCCCGCGCGGTTCGACGCAGCGGCGCTCACCCGCCGCTGGTGCCGCTGATCGCCGGTGGCGTGTTGACAGTGGGCCTGGCCTGGTACGCCGGCCCGGACGCGCTCAGTCTGGGCCTGCTGGTCACGGTGCTGGGCACGATGATCTGGCGGTTGGGTGACGGGCCGGCCGGCTTCCAGCGGGATCTCACCGCGGCCACCCTGATCGCCGTCTACGTGCCGTTCCTCGCCGGCTTCGCGGCGTTGCTGGCGGCGGCACCCGACGATGGCCCCCTGCGCATCCTGGCCACGCTGATCGGGGTGGTCCTCTCCGACACCGGTGGGTACGCGGCCGGCGTCTCCTTCGGCAAACACCCGATGGCCCCGTCGATCAGCCCGAAGAAGTCCTGGGAGGGCTTCGCCGGCTCGGTCACCGCGGCGGCCGTGGGCAGCGCGGTGCTGCTGTGGCTGATGTTCGAGGTGGCCCCCTGGTGGGGCGCGTTGTTCGGGGTGGCCGTCTCCTGCGCGGCGGTCCTCGGCGACCTGGCCGAGTCGATGATCAAGCGGGATCTCGGCGTGAAGGACATGAGCAACCTGCTGCCCGGCCACGGCGGTCTGATGGACCGGCTCGACTCGATCCTCTTCGCGGTGCCGACGGCCTACCTGCTGTTGGCGGTCTTCGTGCCGGTGGTGAGCTGAGGGATGAATCACGGCGACCTGGTCGTCCGGCTCCTGCGGTCGCGGCCCGTTCGACACCTCCGGACCGGCACCCGCCGCCGACGGCGTGACACACTGGACCAGCCATGACGAGCCTGCCCCTGATCCCCGCCATCTCGGTCGCCTCCGCCGCGCGCCGGGCCTCCATGCCCCCTCAGCACCTCGCTGACCTGGACCTGGCCGGCCGCCAGGCGTTGGTGACCGGGCTGGGTGAGCCGGCCTTCCGCGCCAAGCAGGTCTCCAACCACTACTTCGGGCGGTTGGTCCGCGACCCGCAGGCGATGACCGATCTGCCCGCGGCGACCCGGGAGCGGCTGGCCGACCAGTTGCTGCCGACGTTGCTCAACCCGGTGCGCGAGCTGGCCTGCGACGACGGCGCGACCCGCAAGGCGCTCTGGCGGCTGCACGACGGTGCGCTGGTGGAGAGCGTGCTGATGGGCTACCCGGACCGGGTGACCGTCTGCATCTCCAGCCAGGCGGGCTGCGGCATGGCCTGTCCGTTCTGCGCGACCGGCCAGGCCGGGCTGACCCGCAACCTGTCGACGGCGGAGATCGTCGACCAGGCGGTCTACATGGCAGGGGTGGCGGCCTCCGGCGTGGTGGCCGGTTCCCCGCCGCGGCTGTCGCGCGTCGTCTTCATGGGCATGGGCGAGCCGCTGGCCAACTACAACCGGGTGATCGCGGCGATCCGTCGGCTGGTCAGCCCGGCTCCGGAGGGGCTCGGCCTGTCCCAGCGGCACATCACCGTTTCCACGGTTGGCCTGGTTCCGGCCATCCACCGACTGGCCAGCGAAGACCTCTCAGTGACCCTTGCGCTGTCGTTGCATGCGCCCGATGATGATCTGCGCGACGAACTCGTGCCGGTAAACCAGCGCTGGAAGGTAGCCGAGGTGCTGGACGCAGCGTGGGACTACGCCGCCCGGACGGGCCGTCGCGTGTCGATCGAGTACGCGATGATCAAGGACGTGAACGACCAGCCGTGGCGAGCCGACCTGCTCGGGCGGCTGCTGGCCGGCAAATTGGCCCACGTGAACCTCATTCCGCTCAATCCGACGCCGGGCAGTCGCTGGGACGCGAGCCCGAAGCCGGTCGAGCGGGAGTTCGTCCGGCGGTTGCGCGACGCCGGGGTGTCCACCACAGTTCGGGACACCCGGGGTCGCGAGATCGACGGTGCGTGTGGCCAACTCGCCGCCGCCGAGGACAACGACACCAACACCGACCGCGCCGGAGAGGCACCGGCGTGACCGGGCGTGGCGAACGAGACCAGGAGACATAGTGGCGAGTCAGGGTCAGCGTTTCCGGCGCAAGGCGCTCCGCCGGGGATACAAGGTCGACGAGGTGGATGCCTTCCTCGACCGGGTCGAGGCGACGCTCGACGGCCGACAGGTCGGTGCCCCGGTGGCCTCCCAGGAGGTTCATGACGTCGTCTTCCGGGTCCGCTTCAACGGCTACGACGAGTGGCAGGTCGACCTGCACCTGGACCGGGTCGAGCGGCAGTTGGCCGAGCTGGAGGAGCGCAACAGCGCCGGGCGCGGTGGCGACCCCCGGATGGGCCCGCCGGACCGGATGGGTCCGCCGATGCGTGACGACCGGGGCATGGTCCCGCAGCCGATGCCGCCCCGGCCGATGCCCGCGCAGGCCGGCCCGCCCTACGGTCGCTACGACGAGCCGACCGGTGCCTTCGCCGGTGGGTACGACGCCCCCCGCGGTGGTGGTTACGACGCGCCACGTGGCCCGGCCGGTCCGCCGATGGGTCCGGGCGGCCCGATGGGCCCCGGCCCGATGGGCGGCCACGGCATGCCGCAGCGCGGCCTGCCCGCCGGCCCCAGTGGGTACGGCCCCCCGGACGACCAGCGCTCACCCGGTGGGTACGGCCCGGACGATCAGCGCGGCGGGTACGGCCCCGACGACAAGCGCGCGCCCGGCGGTTATCCGCCGCCGCCGGAGGAGCCGCGCTTCGACGGCTTCGAGGCCGGGCGGCACGGTCGCGCCGACATGACGGCCGAGATCCGGATGCCGGAGCGGGACCTGCGCGACATGCGTCGTGGTCCGGCCGGTCCGCCTCCGCTGCCGCAGCAGGGCATGGGTGGTCCGCCGATGGCCGGCCCGCCCGCGGTGGCCGGCCCGCCGATGGGTGGCCCGCCGATGGGTGGTCCCCCGATGGGTGGCCCGCCGATGGCCGGTCCGCCCGGCAGCGACCTGTACCGGGTTGACCAGATCCGCCGCAGCTTCCAGGTGCGCCGGTTCGGCAGCGGGTACGACCCCGACCAGGTGGACCGCTTCTTCGACACCCTGCTCGGTGGCATGCAGCGCCGCAACCCGATGCCGGTCGACCCGAAGGACCTGGACACGCTCCGGTTCGGCCTGGTGCCGGGTGGCTACTTCGAGGCCGAGGTCGACGCCGCGCTCAAGGACGTGCAGGACATCCTCTTCGGGCGCTGACCCGCGACGCGTACGGAGGAGGGCCCGTCCCCCGGGTGGGGGCGGGCCCTCGGCGTTCTCGGCCGGTCGTCCGGCGGTGGGTCGGGTCAGGAGCGCAGGCCGTTGCGGCGCAGCACGATGTCGCCGATCACGATGATCAGCAGCAGCGCGGCCAGGCCGATCAGCCAGATGTCCTCGACCCTGCCCTCGTGGTTGCCGCAGATCATCGCCAGCAGCGCCAGTGCGGACAGCACGGCGCCGATCTGCCCGGCCTTGCGGTGCCCGGGCTTGTGCTGGTCTGGCGACGTTACCGGCTCGCTTCCTGCCACTGTCGGTCCTTCCCTCGCGATCGGATCTTTGGTTAGTCTGGCACGCCTTGTGTCAGGCCCGGCGCAGGGTCCGGCCAGTTGAGGGGACGGCATGACTCGCGAGGAGAGTCGGGAGCTGTTGAAGGCTGCCTACGCGGCGTGGGAGGCGGAGGACTGGTCGCTGGCCGGCGAACTGCTGGAGCGGTTGGTGCGGCAGCACCCCGACCACTCCGCGGCCGGGGTCTGGTGGTTCGACGCGGCGTTGGCGTACAAGTTCCTGAACAACTGGGCGAAGGCGTACGAGCTGGGCCGTGAGGCGGCTGCCCGAGCGGACCGTGACGCCCAGGAGCCGGCCTTCTGGAATCTCGGCATCGCCGCGACGATCATGGAGGACTGGGCGACCGCGCGGGACGCCTGGCGGGGCTTCGGCCTGACCGTGCCGGACGGTGAGGGTGAGATCGTCGCCGACTTCGGAGTCGCGCCGATCCGGCTCGGCAACGGCGAGGTGGTCTGGGCGCGGCGGCTCTGTCCGACCCGAGCGCGGGTGCTGAACGTGCCTACCCCGGAGTCGGGCCGCCGGTTCGGGGAGGTCGTGGTGCACGACGGCGCGCCGAACGGGGAGCGCGAGGTGGCGGGGCAGACGTACCCGGTCTTCGACGAGCTGCTGCTGTTCCGTGCGTCCACGTTGCCGACCACCACCGTCCACGTCATGGCCGAGACGCCCGAGGACGTCCGCGCCCTGGCGGCGTTCTTCGACGAACACGGGTACGCGGCGGAGCCGGCCAGCGGCACGCGGGTGCTGTGCTCCTGCTGTAGCGAGGGCAGCGTGTCGCAGGACGCCAACCATCAGGTCGGTGGCGGGCAGCAGGTGAACCTGGCGGCCCCGGTCGACGAGATCCCCGGGCTGATGGACGGTTGGCGATTGGCCGTGCCGGCACGGCGAAGCTGGAGTTGGCCAAGCGCCTTGTGACCGTCCGGCCGCGTCCTGGCTGGCGGCGAGGGGGCAGGTGGCCTGTTGCGGGCGGGCTGAACGGCACTACCGGCGTCGCGGGGCGGCGGTCAGACTCACTCCGGTAGCGTTTGGCGTACACCTGATTGTCTGTTTGAGGGGGACTGTGCGGTGCGAGTGACCGGAACCGGGCACGCCAGCATGCGGATCGACACGGCTGCGGGCAGCATCCTGTGCGACCCGTGGGTGAATCCGGCCTACTTCGCGTCGTGGTTCCCGTTCCCGGACAATTCTCTGCTGGACTGGGAGACCCTGGGGCAGGTCGACTACCTGTACGTCTCCCACCTGCACCGGGACCACTTCGACGCCAAGCACCTGCGCGACTTCGTCTCCAAGGACGCCACGGTCCTGCTGCCCGAGTTCCCCACCTCGGAGATGGAGGACGAGTTCCGGGCGCTGGGCTTCACCAAGTTCCTGAAGGCGCCCAACGAGCAGGTGGTGGAGTTGCCCGGCGGTCTGAAGATCATGATTCAGGCGCTGACCAGCCCGACCGACGGCCCGATCGGCGACTCCTCGCTCTGGGTCGAGTACGAGGGGGTGCGGCTGCTCAACCAGAACGACGCCCGCCCCACCGACCTGAGCGTCTTCGCCGAGTTGGGGCACGTGCACGCGCACCTGCTCCAGTTCTCCGGCGCGATCTGGTACCCGATGGTCTACGAACTGCCGCAGGCGGCGAAGACCGCGTTCGGCAAGCAGAAGCGGGACCGGCAGTTCGACCGGACCTGGCGGTACATCGACGACCTGAAGGCGTCGCACGTCTTCCCGATCGCCGGGCCGCCGTGCTTCCTCGACGACGCCCTGTGGCAGTTCAACGACATCCACGGCGACGAGGGCAACATCTTCCCCGACCAGTCCGTCTTCCTGTCGGAGTACGCCAAGGTAGGCGGCACCAACGGGATCGTGCTGCTGCCGGGCAGCGTCGCCGAGGTCACCACCGAGGGCGCGAGCACCACCCACCCGGTGCCGGTGGAGGAGTTCTTCGCGAACAAGGTCGCGCACCTGGAGGAGATGCGGGAGCGCAAGCGCCCGATCATCGACGCGGAGAAGGCGTCCTGGCGGCACCCCGAGGTGGACGTGCTCGGCGAGATGAAGCGTCGGATCGAGCCGCTGCTCGACGAGTCGATCTACCTGGCCAAGGGGGTCGGCGGTCCGGTCCGCTTCGACCTGGTGGGGTACGACGGCGAGAGCATCGAGTCGATAGTGGTGGACTTCCCCGGCAAGGAGGTCCGGCCGTACGCGGACGAGAAGGTGCGCTACCGGTTCCGGACCGAGCGGTCGCTGATCGAGCACCTGCTCTTCATCGACGAGGTGGACTGGGTCAACTCGCTCTTCCTGTCCTGCCGGTTCTCGGCGGCCCGGATCGGCCAGTACAACGAGTTCGTCTACGCGTTCTTCAAGTGCCTCTCCGAGGAGCGGCTCCAGTACGCCGAGGGCTGGTACGACGAGCACGAGCGCAGCACCGACGCCGAGGACATCACGTTGGGCGACTGGGTGGTGCAGCGGCGCTGCCCGCACCTGAAGGCGGACCTGACCCGCTTCGGCATCGTCGACGGCGATCAGCTCACCTGCCAACTGCACGGGTGGCGCTTCGACCTGCCCTCTGGCCGCTGCCTGACCAGCGTCGGCCACAAGGTCCGCGCCCACCGCGTCGACGCGGAAACCCCGGCCCCGGCGGGCGAAGCCCTGAGCTGACCCCGCTCCGCCCCCCTTCCGCCCCCGCGATCGTGCACTTTCGGTGGGTGCAAAGCACCGCAATCGCCCCAGAACGGCGACCGAAAGCGCACGATCGCGGGGAGGGGTGCGCGACGAGAGCGGGGCGGGCGTGGCGGGGGCGGACGCGCGGGAGAACGAGTACCGGTACGGACGCGGTCGGGAGATGGCCCGGGACGCCGCGCGGGTGGAGACGTTCAGCGACGGTGTCTTCGCGGTCGTGCTGACGGTGATGGCCGTCGAGCTGCTCCAGACCGGCCCCGCCAGGGAGAGTGGGCGAGCGGTTCCGGACGCTTTGGCCCACGCCTGGCCGTCCTACCTGGCGTACGTGATCACCTTCGCGCTCGCCGGGCAGGTGTGGCTCGCCCACCACAACCTGTGGCGGTACATCGTCCGGGTCGATCAGATGCTGCTGGTCTTCAACCTGGGCGTCCTGCTCTTCATCGCCACCATCCCGTTCACCGCCGACCTGCTGTCGGACAACCTGCGCGGTGGGGCGACGGAGCAGCGACTGACCGCCGCCCTGTACCTCGGCACCGTGCTCGGTGAGGCGATCTTCGTCAACCTGAGCTGGTGGTGGGCCCGCCGGCGTGGGCTGCTGCACCCCGACCTGGATCCCCGGCTGGCCCGGGCGATCGCACGTCGGGTGCTGCTCAAGCCCCTGCTCTACCTCGTCGCCTTCGCCGTCGTCTTCATCGACCCCATCCTGAGCCTGTGTGCGTACCTGCTGCTGGTCGGCTACTACCTGATCGGCGGCCCGGGCGACCTGCGGCCGTCCGCCGGCCCGAGCAGGGACCGGTCAGCGGCCTAGGTGTTCTGTGCATAGACGTTGGTGACGGGTCGGATCTTGAACGGGTGAGGACCTCCGGGGTAGGTGTGGAGCTACCAGACAGCCGCACCTGACCCGTGGAGGTCCTCATGGTCCACCGTAACGCCCCCTTGTCAGAGACCGGGAGGCTGCGCCTTGCCCGTTGTGTCGTCGACGACGAGTGGCCGTTACGCCGCGCCGCGGAACGTTTTCAGGTCAGCGTGAACACGGCGAAGCGGTGGGCCGATCGCTACCGCATCGACGGCGCGGCGGGCATGGCTGCTCGATCGCCCTCATGAAACAAGCCCCAGGTCGGTGAGGATGCGGCGGGCGGCGTTGTGGCCGGCCGCGCCGATGACGCTGCCCGCCGGGTGGCAGCCGGCGCTGCCCGCGTACACGCCGTCGATGCCGGTGGCGTAGGGCATCCGGTCGGTGAACGAGACGGTGTTGTCGACGTGGTGGATGTGCCCGCCGGTGATGCCGAAGTGCTCCTCGATGCCCGGCGGCGGCAGCGGCACCGCGTCGGCGATCAGGTCGGCGGTGCCGGGGGCGTACCGCTCGACGATCCCGATGAGCCGGTCGACGTAGCCGGGTAGCTCCGCGTCCCAGGTGGTGCCGGCCAGCTCGTAGGGGACGGACTGGACGAAGAGCGCCGACGAGTGGTGCCCGGCGGCGTCGGAGAGCGACGGGTCGACTGTGGTGTGCAGGTACCACTCGATGGTGGGCTCTGCCGGCAGCAGTCCGGCCTGCACGTCCGCCCACATCGCGCGCAGCGCCGTCATCGGCGACGCGTCCGCCCCGCCGACCAGCGACGCGGACCCGGGCAACAGGTGGATGGTCGAGCCGAACGGGCTCGGCGTACCGGCCGGCAGGCAGGAGAAGCTCGGCAGACCGGTGAGCGCCAGGTTGAGCTTGAGCGTGGTGCCGGGCCGGCGGACCGCCGCCATCCGTTCGCCGAGCCGCGCCGGCAACGCGCCGTCGGGCAACAGGTCCATCAGCCGGTACGGGTCACACGCGCCGAGTACCACCCGGGCGGCGACCTCCCGACCGTCGGCCAGCACCACTCCGCTCGCCGCACCGCCGTCAACTGTCACCGCGTGCACCGGCGTACCGGTCAGGATCGTCGCCCCGGCGGCGCGCGCGGCCTCGGCGAACGTCCGGGAGACAGTGCCCATCCCACCCTCGGCGATCATCCAGGTGCCGCCGGAGCCGGGCAATCTGCACATGTTGTGCACGAGGAAGTTGTGACCGGTTCCGGGGTCGTCCGGTCCGGCGTTGAGCCCGGACAGGCCGTCGGTGACCGCGTACATGCTGACCAGCAGCTCGGAGCGGAACTCGAACCGGGCCAGGTAGTCGGCGACGGAGCCCTGCACGAGGTCGACGAAGACCTGCCGCAGCGCCGGGCGGACGTGCCGCTCGGCGGTTTCCTGGACGCTCAGCGGCTCCGCCAACCAGGCCGGGGCGAGGTCTTCGCGTAGCGCGGCCAGCTCGGCCTGCATGGCATCGTCGGCGGCCACGTCGGCGGGGGAGAAGAACTCGGCGAGCTGCGCCCGGGTGGCGGCGGTGTCACTGCCGAAGAGCAGGTACGGCGAGCCGAGGCCGCCCGGGGTGGGCAGGAAGTAGTGCGGGTCGCGGCGCAGCACCGGGATCCGTACGTCGAGCGTGGCGAGCAGCTCCGGGGGCATCAGCCCGAGCAGGTACGAACCGGTGGAGTGGCGCAGCCCCGGCACCTTCGGAAACGGGTTCTCGGTGCGGGTCGCGCCGCCGATCACGTCGGCGGCCTCCAACACGAGGACGTCCAGGCCGGCGCGCGCCAGCAGGACCGCGGAGACCAGGCCGTTGTGCCCGGCACCGACGATCACGACGTCGGCGCGGGCCGGAATCTCACTGCTCATGCCGCGGCAGCCTAGTCCGCGCCGACAGACCGGTCACCCCTTCCGCGCGCGTCCTCGATGATCAAGGGGTGGGGAGGGGGCAGGTGGAGGGTGAAGGTGGACCCGTGGGTGGGGGTGCTGGTGGCGCTGACCGTGCCGCCGTGGGCTTCGATGAGTTTGCGCACGATGGCGAGGCCCAGGCCGCTGCCGCCGGTCTGCCGGCTCCGGGACTTCTCGGCCCGCCAGAAGCGGTCGAAGACCCGGGGCAGGTCCTCGGCGCTGATGCCGCTGCCGGTGTCGGTCACGGAGACGACGACCTCGGCGTCGGTCGCGCCGGCGCTGATCGTCACGCGCCCGCCCGGCGGGGTGTGCCGTACCGCGTTGGTGACCAGGTTGCCGACGGCCTGACGGAGTCGCACCGGGTCGGCGTCCACCTGCGGGTCGGCCTTCGTACGTACCGTGATGGTGACGCCGACCCGGTGGGCCTGGACTCGGTGCGCCTCCGCGACCTGGGCGAGCAGGTCGGTGAGGTAGACCTGTTCGCGGTGCAGCCGCAGCGCGCCCGCGTCTGCCTCGGCCAGGTCCTGTAGGTCGGTGATGACGTGCTGGAGCACTGTCGCCTCCTCCAGCAGTGAGGAGAGCAGCCGGCGGTCGGGGGCCGCGACGCCGTCCTCGACCGCTTCGAGCCAGCCCCGGATGTTGCTCACCGGCGTACGCATCTCGTGGGCGATGTCGCTGACCATGGCCCGGCGTAGCTGCTCCAGCCGCTCCCGCCGTTCGGCCATGTCGTTGAAGACCTCGGCCAGCCGGGCGATCTCGTCGCGACCGGTCACCCGAACCCTGGCGGAGCCGTCGCCGTCGCGCATCCGCTGGGCCGCCCCGGTCAGGGCGTGCAGCGGGCGGGTCAGCCGGATGCCGGCGAGGACGGTGAAGCCGATCGTCACCAGCAGGACGAGACCGGCGACCGCGACGATGCGGGTCTGGTTGGCAGGGGAGAGGTCGAAGGTGGTGGAGGGGCGGCCGCCCGGGTCGGTGACGAAGAGGGTCGCGGCCGGGGCGACGTACGGGAGGAGCTGTTCACGTCGACTGGTGCCGACGCAGGCGCTGACCGCACGGTTGTGCTCCTGGTCGACGCCGGCCGCGCTCCGGGAGTCTGGTGCGCTGGCCGCCGGCTGCCTCGTCCAGGTCCAGTTCAGGTCCACCTGCACGGCGGGCAGTCGCCGCCGCGCCAGGCAGGTGTTCACCAGGGCGTTGAGCTGGGCGAGCGCCTTCCCCTCGGTGGCCGTTCGGGCCGCGAGGTCGTCTCTCAGCTGGACACAGGCGGCATTGTCGGCGAGGTCGGTGCCGGGGGTGTCGATCCGTGGGCGGCCGGTGGGCCCCTCCACGACGCTGGCGTCGATCTGCGCTCGCATCCGCAGACACTGGACCGCTTCGGCCGCCCTGTCGCGCAGCGCCGCGCGCTCCTCGGGCGGGAGCAGGTACGGCCCGGTGGTGCGCGGGTCGATGCGGCTGGTGCCGCCGTCACCGCCGCTCGGCGGGGTGGTCCCGGGCATCAGGGCGGTGTCGACGGCCAGCGCGTCGACGGTCGCTGACGACGTCGTCGGCAGCGGACCCGCGCCGGGTGCCGAGTCCGCGATCGGCGCACCGGTGTCGGTGGTCAGGGCGATCCGGCGGTCGACGTCCTGGGCGAGCGGCCGAAGGGCCGCGTCGACCCCGTCCCAGTTCGGGTGGGTCGCGGCGTACGCGAGCACTGTGTCGTAGATGCGGGCGTCGTCGGCGAGCGCCTGCCCCTGTTCCTGTCGGATCGCTCCGGTGGTGGTGCGGACGGCCAGCCACGCGGTCGCCGCGATCGAGCCGACGGCGATGAGGACGGCCAGCGCCAGCAGCCGGAGCAGCAGGCTGCGGCGCAGCGGAACCTCACCCGACATGGGGTGACTCTTCGACCAACTTGTATCCGACGCCGTACACGGTCACCAGCCGGGCCGGCTTGCGCGGGTTCGGTTCGATCTTCCGGCGGAGGTTCATGACGTGCACGTCGACGGTCCGGTTGGTGATGTACCTGTCGAACCCGTGCAGGTAGCCCAGGAGTTGATCCCGGGTGAACGCCCGGGCGGGCTGGGCGGCCATCGCCTGGAGCAGTTGGAACTCGCCGGGGGTGCAGTCGACGAGGCGTCCGTCGCTGCGCACCTCGTGGCGCACCGGGTCGACGTGCACGGCGCCGACCCGCAGCACCGGGTCCGCCTGCGCCGTCCGCTGGCCCCGGCGCAGCAGGCTGCGGGCCCGGGCGACCAGTTCACGCGGGCTGTACGGCTTCGTCATGTAGTCGTCGGCGCCCAGGTCGAGACCGAGCAGCAGGTCGTTCTCGGTCGACCGGGCGGTCAGCATGAGCACCGGAAGGTCGGACTCGCGGCGCAGGATGCGACAGACGTCCAGGCCGTCGACCTTCGGCATCATCACGTCGAGGACCAGCAGCACCGGGGGCCGCTGCCGGATCCGTTCCAGGGCGGCTCGTCCGTCGGACACCACGACCACCTCGTGCCCCTCGCGTTCCAGATACCGGCGCGCCAACTCCGCCTGCTTCTGGTCGTCCTCGGCTACCAGCACGTACGCACACACGGCAGCGACTGTACGTGGCACCCGCCGATTCCAGCGCGGCCGCTGAGCTGGGGCTATCGGATGACGACCGGTTCCTGACAGGTCTCTGACAGGTGGGCGTGAAGCTCCACGTCATGACCAACTCAATCCATCGGGTCGCGGCCGGGCTCGCCGCGGTCACAGTGCTCGCGGTCGTCCTCGCCGGCTGCGGCGGCGGCGTGTCCAGCGCCGACAAGGGCACCGCAAGCGGTGACGTCGCGTCGCTCACCACCCCGTCCGCCCCGGCGAGCGCCACCGCCGCCGGTGGTGCCGCAAACGGTCGGCCGCAGCTACGCCTGGACATGACCGACGAGGAGGAGGAGCGGCTCTGGGGGGCGTACAACATCTGCCTGCATGACAACGGCGTGAAGCTGAACGAGGGCCGATCACAGCCCGGCCCGGTGGGGGACGGTACGGGTCTCTCCCTCGACCAGAGCGGGGAGCCGAAGGCGGCGTACGTGGCGTGCGCGAACAAGCTGCCGCTCCAGCCGCCGGAGCTGGACCCGGAGAAGAACCCGAACTACGTGAGCCAGTGGAACGACTACGTCCAGTGCCTGCGCGGACGCGGCATGAAGATCCACTCGCTGCCGGACGGCTCCGGCTGGACCTACGACGACGGGGTCACCGATCCGGCCGGCGGCCTTGAGGGTCCCGCCCTGGTCAAGGTCGAGAGGGAATGCACGATGGAGATCTTCGGTGCCCAGAAGTAGCCCGACCGACGACAGTGGTCGGCGGACGACCCGGCGTACCGCGATCGTGGTGGCGGTGGTGACCCTGGTGATCGCCGTGGGCGCCGGCGTCGGGGCGCTGGCCCTGCGGCGTCACCCCGGCGGTGACGCCGCGAGCACCCCGCCGCCGGTGACCACGACGACCGTGACCCGGGCCAGCCTGTCGGACACCCGCTCGCTCAACGGCACGCTCGGCTTCGGCCCGGAGCGGTTGGTGAAGGGTGCCGGGGAGGGCGTCGTCACCCGGCTGCCGAAGGTGGGCGACACGGTGGCCCGGGGCAAGCCGCTCTACTGGGTCAACGACCGACCGGTGCCGGTGCTGTTCGGCGGGACCCCGCTGTTTCGCACGCTCGACAAACCCGGACTGGTGGGCAGCGACGTACGGATCGTGTGGGACAACCTGAGGGCGCTGGGCTACCAGACCGGCTCACAGCCGTCCCGGGGCGCCGACGGCACCAAGATCGGCACGGGTCAGGCCCTGCTCACCGGAAGCCTGGTCGGCGCGATCAAGAAGTGGCAGAAGGCCGTGGGCCTGGACCCCACCGGCGCGATCGCGGTCGGGCAGGTCGCGGTGCTGACCGGGCCGGCGCGGGTCAGCGCGGTGAAGACGCTGCCCGGTGACCCGGTCGCCGGTGAGCTGCTGGCCGTCACCGAGAAGGTAAAGCTGGTCACCGTACCGGTCGGGGCCACCGAGGTCGGCACCATCACGGTCGGTGCCGCCGTGGTCGTCGCCCTGCCGGACAGCTCCGAGATCCCGGCCACTGTCGCCTCCATCTCCCAGACGGTGCGCGGCGGGGGGCAGGACGACGGCACCGGGCAGGGCAACCCACCGACGGTGGACGTCCTCGTCGCACCCACCCGGGCGGCGGACGTGGCGAAGCTGGACGCGGCAACGGTTCAGGTCCGGTTCACCACCGCCGTCCACAAGGACGTGCTCGCGGTGCCGGTCGGCGCGCTGGTGGCGCTCCGCGAGGGCGGGCACGCGCTGCAACTGCCCAATGGTGGGCTGGTGGCGGTGGAGACCGGGATGTTCGCCCGGGGCCTGGTCGAGGTCAGTGGCGCCGGCGTGACCGAGGGCCTCGACGTGGTGACTGCGTCGTGACCGCCGAACCGGTGCTGAACGTCGAGGGGGTCAGTAGGACCTACCCGGGCGGGGTGACCGCACTGGACGACGTCTCTCTGACCGTGCGCGCTGGCGAGATGCTCGCCATCGTCGGGCCATCCGGGTCCGGCAAGTCCACGTTGCTGAACATCATGGGCACCCTCGACCTGCCGACCAGCGGCCGGGTACGCGTCGCCGGGCAGGAGGTCACCGCGCTGTCCGACCGTCGGCTCTCCGCGCTGCGGGGCCGCTGGCTGGGCTTCGTCTTCCAACAGTTCCACCTCACCGACGGGCTGGATGCCGCCGAGAACGTCGCCACCGGCCTGCTCTACGCCGGGGTGCCCCGCCGTCGCCGCCGGCGAACCGCGATCGAGGCGTTGGCCCGGGTCGGCCTGGCGCACCGTGTCGACCACCTGCCGCAGCAGCTTTCCGGCGGGGAACGGCAGCGGGTGGCGATAGCTCGGGCACTCGTCAACGAGCCGGCGCTGGTGCTGGCCGACGAGCCGACCGGCGCCCTCGACACGGTAAACGGGGAGGCGGTGCTGACCCTGCTGACGGACCTCAACCTGGAGGGCACCACCATCGCCGTGATCACCCACGACCGCGATCTCGCCGCCCGTACGCCTCGACAGGTGGAGATCCGCGACGGCCGGATCGTCGCCGACACCGTTGCCGGGAGCGCGGCGTGAGCGCCCAGCCGGGTGTCGCCCGGTCGACCCGGCTCGCCCCGACCGACGTACTCCGGCTCGGTCTGCTCGGGCTGACCACCCGCCGGATGCGGGCCGTCCTCTCCGCGCTGGGCATCTCCATCGGCATCGCCACGTTGGTCGTCGTGGTGGGAATCCCCGCGTCCAGCCAGCGCGACCTGATGGACCAACTCTCCGCCCTCGGCACCAACCTGCTGCGGGCCGAGCCCGTGCCGGATCAGAACCCGCCGGTCGTCCTGCCGGAGGACGCCGCCGCCATGGCGTCGCGGATCGGGCCGGTCCACACGGCGAGCGCGATAGCGAACACCCACATCGCCGTACGCCGCAACGACCTGCTGGACCGGTACGACACGTCAGGGCTCAGTGTGCTCGCGTCCCGGCCGGACCTGTTGGGGACTGTCAACGGCCGGATCCGCAGCGGCCGGGCCCTCGACGCCGGGACGGCCCGGCTCCCGGCCGCCGTCCTCGGCTACGTCGCGGCGAGCCGGCTCGGCTTCGCCACCGTGGATCCTCGGCAACCGCCCCAGGTGTTCATCGGCGAACGCTGGTTCACAGTGATCGGCATCCTGGACCCGTTGCCGCTCTCCCCGGATCTCGACCGCTCGGTGCTGGTCGGCTGGGACGCCGCCAAGGCCATGCTCGGCTTCGACGGTCACCCCACTGTCGTCTACCTGCGGGCCAGGGAGGACGCGTTGGAGGACGTCCGTGCCGTGCTGCCGGCCACCCTCAACCCGCAGCTGCCAGGGCTGGTCCAGGTCAGCCGCCCCTCCGACGCGCTCGCCGCGAAACGGGCCACCGAGGACAGCTTCTCCGCGCTGTTCCTCGGGTTGGCGGCGGTCGCCCTGCTGGTCGGTGGGATCGGCGTGGCCAACACGATGGTCATCTCGGTGCTGGAGCGCCGTCGGGAGATCGGCCTGCGCCGGGCGCTCGGCGCGAACCGTGGTCAGATCCGGGTGCAGTTCCTCACCGAGTCGGTGTTGCTCAGCGTGCTCGGCGGCACGGCCGGGGCAGCCCTCGGAGTGCTCGCCACCGTCGGCTACGCCAGCTACCAGGGCTGGCCGCCCACCATCCCGCTGACCGCGGTGCTCGGCGGAATCGCCGGCGCCCTACTGGTCGGCGTGATCGCCGGCGTCTACCCGTCCATCCGAGCCGCCCGCCTAACCCCCACAGAAGCCCTCAACACCCCCTGACGCTGTCCCCGGGGTCCGCCCTCACACGGTGATCATGAAGTTATTGCCACTCTCCTCGGCGTGTCGTGGCGATAACTTCATGATCAACCGGGGGTGGTGGAGGTGGTGGAGGTGGAGGTGGAGGTGGAGCGCCAGCGGGAGAGGGCCAGGGTGGCGGAGTAGCCGGCCAGGACGATCACGTGGAACAGGTAGAGCCAGAGGAGTACGGCCACGCCGGCGCCGATGTCGTCGAAGCCGCCGAAGGGCACGCCCAGGTCCAGCGGGAGCGAGGCGAAGAGCACGAAGCCGTGCAGGAAGCCGGAGAGGTTCGCCGCGGTGAACGACCCGATGCCGAGGGTGGAGAGCCAGTCCGGTGAGGCCGGCCCGACGACCCGGAACACCCACACCAGCACCGGCGTGAGCACCAGCCAGACCGCCAGGAACGACAGCACCACGCCGAGCACACCGAGCCAGCCGCCCTGGCGTACGAGGCGGGTGGTGAGCGGGAGCGCCAGCAGGATCGACAGCAGCAGCGCGGGGGCCGGCGCGAGCAGCGGCAACAGCAGAAGCCGACCCCGCCAGCCGACCAGGTGCTCGTCCGAGCGGGGAGCGGCCACCGAGACGAAGGCCCGCCGCAGGCCCTCGCCGTAGAGCGAGGCGGGCAGCAGGGAAGCCAGCGCCAGCAGCGGGGTCAACCCCACCCCGGCGTCGACCAGCGCCTCCACCGCGCGGGGCGCGCCGATCGCGGTGGGCAGGGCCTCCACGGCGTACGAGGTGAGCCGGCGTACCCGGTCGGCACCGGCCACCAGCGAGGTGAGCCAGATCGCCAGCAGGGCGACCGGCACCACGGCGATCGCCCCGTAGAAGGTGATCGCGGCGGCGTGCAGCGACAGGTCTCTTCCGCGCACCGGACGGAACGCGGCACTGGTGATCCGTTTCGCGCGCTGCCATCCGTTGCCCATCGGGTCCTCCTTC
Source organism: Micromonospora sp. NPDC005171 (assembly GCF_040608575.1). Taxonomy (NCBI): domain Bacteria; kingdom Bacillati; phylum Actinomycetota; class Actinomycetes; order Micromonosporales; family Micromonosporaceae; genus Micromonospora; species Micromonospora sp. NPDC005171. The sequence goes on from NZ_JBEXIM010000011.1 coordinate 171,890, forward strand.
CCTGTCGGCACTGCCGTCACTCCTTAAGATCGCCGACCATGACTGTTCTCACCACCGAACGCCTGATCCTGCGTGACTGGGCCGACGATCCTGCCGACCTGGCCCGGATCTACGACATCTACTCGCGTCCCGAGATCAGCCGATATCTGGGCGTGGTGTCGGGTCTGCCGATGACTGATCCGGCCCAGGCCGTCGAGCGGCTGGGGATCTGGCAGGAGCGGCACGCCGGCGACGGCGGCCGGTACGGCACCTGGGCGATAGAGGTACGCGAGACGGGTCAGGTGGTGGGCACTCTGTTGCTCAAGCCGCTGCCGGGGCGCGACGAGTCACGCCGGACCGACGACATCGAGGTGGGCTGGCACCTGCACCCGGACGCGTGGGGTCATGGCTACGCCACCGAGGCGGCCCGCGCGGCGGTAGCCCGGGAGTTCGCCGCCGGTACTAGGGAGATCTACGCGGTCGTGTCGCCGGGCAACGAGCCGTCGATGGCGGTCGCTCGGCGGCTGGGCATGACCCATGTGGGTCAGCGCACCGACTGGTACGGCGGAGAGTTGCTGGAGACCTTCGTCGTGACGGCTCCAGATGCCTGATCGTTCCCGTACGACCTGACGCAAGATCCGCGCAACTTCGGGGAAGGTATGGCCTCCAGTCGTCGGGAGGTGGCACCTTCCCCGAAATTGTGGGCAGGTCAGCGGGGACGACGATCGTCAGGGCAGACAAGTCCGTCGATAGTCACGGTGGTCGAAGTGTTGACGCTCCCTTAGCACGTCAGTAACCTTTGGGCCAAAGTAACGCAAGATTTCGACAAAGGCGTGCACGGTTCTGCGCACGCTCTCGGAAGATTCAACGGGCCTCCTGGGGAGGCCCGTTGATGGTCGTACCCGTCTGGTGTTTCCAGGACGAGCGGCGCCCCCGCGCCGCCCGCGCCACCCCGTCTCACTCGGCACCGGCCCACTCGCGTCGGCCGGCGCTGCACCGCCGCACCCCCCACCCCCGTGGTCCAGCCACCGCGGCAACCGTCCCCCCGACGACAAGGACAGTGATGAGACGAACGAATCTGTTCAGGACGGTGGCGGCCACGGCCGCCGCCGCGCTGATCGCCACGGCCGGGGCGACCGCCGTCGCGACCCCGGCCGCCGCCGCCCGCCCCGCCGCCCCGGCAGCCGCGCCGAGCGCCGGCTTCGCCCCGGCGGCCACCAACCTCGCCCAGGGTCGTCCCACCCAGGAGAGCGGCCACGCAGACGTCTACGACTCGTCGAAGGTCGTCGACGGCAACGCGGGCAGCTACTGGGAGAGCGTCAACCACGCGTTCCCGCAGTGGGTGCAGGTCGACCTCGGCTCCTCGCAGAGCGTCAACCAGGTCGTGCTGAAGCTGCCGACCTCCGGTTGGGGGACCCGGACGCAGACGCTGAGCGTGCGGGGCAGTGCCAACGGTTCGTCCTTCACCGACCTGGTCGGGTCACAGACGTACACCTTCAACCCGGCGAGCGGCAGCACCGCCACGATCAACTTCAGCTCGACCTCCACCCGCTACGTCCGGATCACCATCACCGCCAACAGCGGCTGGCCGGCCGGGCAGCTCTCCGAGCTGGAGGTGTACGGCAGCGGCGGCACCACCCCGGACACCACCGCGCCGAGCGTGCCGGGCAACCTCTCGTACACCCAGTCGGGCACCACCATCAGCCTCAACTGGGTCGCGTCCACCGACAACGCGGGCGGCAGCGGCATCGCCGGCTACGACGTCTACCGCAACGGCGCGTTCCTCCAGTCCGTCGGCACCGTGACCACCTTCAACGACACCCAGCCGGCGACGGCGACAGTGTCGTACCACGTCCGGGCGCGCGACGCCGCTGGCAACCTCTCCGGCAACAGCAACACGGTGACCCGCACCGGCAGTGGTGACACCACCGCGCCGAGCGTCCCGGGGACGCTGTCGCAGAGCACGTCGGGCAGCACGATCACGCTCAACTGGGGGGCCTCCACCGACTCCGGCGGCAGCGGGCTCGCCGGCTACAACGTCTACCGGGGCGGCAGCCTGATCGCCACGCTGGGCACCGTCCTCACCTACCAGGACGCCCAACCGGCGACGGCGACAGTGTCGTACTACGTCCGCGCCCGCGACGGCGCCGGCAACCTCTCCGGCAACAGCAACACCGTCACCCGGACCGGCAGCAACCCGCCCGCCTGCACAAACGTGGCGCAGGGCAAGAGCATGACGGCGAGCGGCTCCACCTTCAGCTTCACCCCGGACAGGGCGAACGACGGGCAGCTCACCACCTACTGGGAGGGCGCGGCGAGCTACCCGCAGAACCTGACAGTGGCGCTGGGCGCGAACCACTCCATTTCCGGCGTCACAGTGAAGCTCAACCCGGACCCGGCCTGGGGCACCCGTACCCAGACCATCCAGGTCCTCGGTCGCGACCAGGCGTCGTCGACGTACACCAGTCTGGTGTCGGCGGCGGCCTACCAGTTCGTCCAGGGCAGCAACGTGGTGACCATCCCGGTCACCGCCACCACGGCGGACGTGCAGCTGCGGTTCACCGGCAACACCGGCGCCCCGTCCGGCCAGGTCGCCGAGTTCGAGGTGTGCGGCACCCCTGCGCCCAACCCGGACCTGGTCGTCAGCTCGGTGACCTGGTCGCCCTCGTCGCCCAGCGAGGTCTCCCCGGTCACGCTGTCGGCCGTGGTGCAGAACATCGGCTCCGCCGCCGCCGGCGCGACAACTGTGAACTTCAGCCTGGCCGGCGCGGTCGTCGGCAGCGCCCCGGTGGGCACGCTCGCCGCGGGCGCCTCGACCACCGTCTCGTTCAACGCCGGTACCCGGCCGATGGGCAGCTACGCCGTCTCGGCGGTGGTCGACCCGGCGAACACGATCGTCGAGCAGAACAACGGCAACAACAGCTTCACGGCCGCGTCGCCGCTGGTGGTGGCACAGGCCCCGGGCCCGGACCTCCAGGTGCTCAGCATCGCCTCGAATCCGCCGAACCCGGCCGTCGGGGCGTCTGTCACCTTCACCGTGACGGTCCGCAACCGGGGCACCACCGCGACCGGCGCGACCACCGTCACCCGGCTGGTGGCGGGGAGCACGACGCTCAACACCACCACCGCCTCCATCGCCGCCGGCGCGACGGTCACCGTGACCGTCAGCGGCAGCTGGACCGCCACCAGCGGCGGCGCCACCATCACCGCCACCGCCGACGCCACGAACGTGGTCACCGAGACCAACGAGACAAACAACGCGTTCAGCCAATCGATAGTGGTCGGGCGCGGGGCCGCCGTCCCGTACGTCTCCTACGAGGCGGAGGCCGGCCGTTACCAGGGCACACTGCTGGAGGCCGACCCGCTGCGCACCTTCGGGCACACCAACTTCGCCAGCGAGTCCTCGGGTCGCAAGTCGGTACGACTCGCCAGCACCGGCCAGTTCGTCGAGTTCACCTCGGCCAACCAGGCCAACTCCATCGTGGTGCGCAACTCCATTCCGGACGCGCCAGGTGGTGGCGGCATCGAGGCGACCATCAGCCTCTACGTCAACGACGTCTTCTCCCGGAAGTTGACACTGTCGTCGAAGCACAGCTGGCTCTACGGCAACACCGACGGGCCGGAGGCGCTGACCAACACCCCGCAGGCCGACGCCCGGCGGCTCTTCGACGAGTCCAACGCGCTGCTGGCGCAGTCGTACCCGGCCGGTACCCGGTTCAAGTTGCAGCGCGACGCCGGCGACACGGCCTCGTTCTACGTCATCGACATGATCGATCTGGAGCAGGTGGCACCAGCGGCGAGCCAGCCGGCCGGCTGCACCTCGATCACCTCGTACGGCGCGGTCCCGAACGACGGGCTCGACGACACCGCCGCCATCCAGCGGGCGGTGACCGACGACCAGAACGGCGTCATCAGCTGCGTCTGGATCCCCGCCGGGCAGTGGCGGCAGGAGCAGAAGATCCTGACCGACGACCCGCTGAACCGGGGTACGCACAACCAGGTCGGCATCAGCAACGTCACCATCCGGGGCGCCGGCATGTGGCACTCGCAGCTCTACACGCTCACCGAGCCGCAGAACGTGGTGGGTGGCATCAACCACCCGCACGAGGGCAACTTCGGCTTCGACATCGACAAGAACACCCAGATCTCCGACATCGCCATGTTCGGTTCCGGCCGGATCCGTGGCGGTGACGGCAACGCCGAGGGTGGTGTGGGTCTGAACGGTCGCTTCGGCACCGGCACGAAGATCAGCAACGTCTGGATCGAGCACGCCAACGTGGGCGTCTGGGTGGGCCGCGACTACGACAACATCCCCGAGCTGTGGGGGCCGGCCGACGGGCTGGAGTTCAGCGGCATGCGGATCCGCAACACGTACGCCGACGGCATCAACTTCAGCAACGGCACGCGTAACTCGCGGGTGTTCAACTCGTCCTTCCGGACCACAGGTGACGACGCGCTCGCCGTCTGGGCCAACCCGTACGTCAAGGACCGCAACGTCGACATCGCCCACGACAACCACTTCGTCAACAACACCATCCAGCTGCCCTGGCGGGCCAACGGCATCGCGATCTACGGCGGCTACGACAACTCGATCGAGAACAACCTGGTCTACGACACCGCGAACTACCCGGGCATCATGCTGGCGACCGACCACGACCCGTTGCCCTTCTCCGGAACGACGTTGATCGCCAACAACGGGCTCTACCGCACCGGCGGCGCGTTCTGGAACGAGGACCAGGAGTTCGGCGCCATCACGCTCTTCCCGGCGACCCGGGACATCACCGGGGTCACCATCCGCGACACCGACATCATCGATTCGACGTACGACGGCATCCAGTTCAAGAACGGCGGCGGCAACATGCCGAACGTCGCCATCACCAACGTGCGGATCGACAAATCCAACAACGGTGCCGGCATCCTCGCGATGGGCGGGGCGCGCGGCAACGCCAACCTGACGAACGTGACAATCACCAACTCGGCCGACGGCAACATCGTCGTCGAGCCGGGCTCCCAGTTCGTCATCAACGGGGGCTAGTCCCGGTCGGGGGCCGCTCCGGCGGTCCCCGGCCGTCTCAAACCATCCTTGATCAACACGCCTTCAGCGATTTCGGGGTATCCGCGTGCCGCGGATACCCCGATTTCCACGAAACCGAGTCGATCACCTGCTGGTCGGCGAGCGTCCGGGCGGCTGCTGTCAGCGGGTTGCACGTACTCGGTTCTGTCGTGATCAGCGTCGTGGGCGGCACGGTCACCTGCGCGGACATCAGCACCGGGGAGTCGACCGGGCCGGCCCTGACGCACCCGGGCGCGGTCGGCGCGATGCTGCCGGCCCTGCTCGACAACGTGCCGGTGGTCGCGACCACGTGCACCGACCTGGTCCTGCGGGTCTGGGAGATCGGAACCGGCCGCATCATCCGGTCCGTCGCGTTGTCGGGGCAGGTTCGCCGGATCCTCTCGGTCACCGCTGACCAGGTCGTCGTCTTCACCGGCGGTCATCTGGCCGCGGTCGGCCCGGTCACCGCGACCGGGCCCGCCTGAGCTGACGCCTGGCGGTCGCTACTCCTGCAGATCTTGGACAGTTTCCGTCCGTACGGCGGGCTCAACCGGTGGTTGCAACACCGAGGAGCTGGGTCATTTTCTCACCGGGGGTGGCCCAGTTCAGGGTCATGCGGGGGCGGTCGTTGAGT